>JAFTPN010000051.1 GCA_017463245.1 Clostridia bacterium | reverse complement strand
GTGGGCTCGGCCTCGGGCTCAACGGAAGGAGTTGCTTCCGGCTGCTCCATCACAGAGTTGAACTTGAACGAGGACGATACGATCGTGTCGGCCAGCGCTGTGCTGGTCACTGCCAGGATCATCACCATCGCCAGGATGATTGCTTGACGGATGCTCTTCTTCATGTTCATTACTCCTTACCGTTGATTTAATCGATTTATGTTAGCGGATGTTCGTGTAAAATCTTACCATCTATAGTGGCACCAAAACCGAAACTCATCGTTTCGGTTTCAAGTGCGGATATTTGACTTTATTCGCTCATGGTGAGTACTGCGCGATATTCCTTGCAGGCGTTTTCCTGGGTGAGGATGAAGGTGTAGGTCTGGCCGATCTCGACATCCTTCCAGGTGTCGCCCTCCTTCACCTGCCACACGATGCTGTAGTTGCCTTCCACATCGTATACGCGGGCGACCAGCGTGACCTCATCACCGAAGTACAGCTGACCTTGGTTGCGAAGTTCCACCACCACGCGGCCGGTGACCTCGGGAACCTCTTCAGAAACCAGACTCTCGGTCGGTTCTTCGGTGAGCTGGTCGGTTTCAGCAGGGGTTTCCACTACGGGAGTGGGTTCAACCGTGGGTTCCACGGTGGGTTCCGCAGTAGGCTCAACCGTAGGTTCTTCAACGGGTTCAGCGGCGGGCTCGACCGTCGGCTCCACGGTGGGTTCTGCGGTCGGCTCTTCGGTGGCTTCCGCAACGGACTCTTCGGTGGCCTCAACGGCGGGTTCCTCAGTAGCTTCCACAACGGGCTCTTCGGTGGGTTCAGCGGTGGGTTCCGCAGTCGGCTCAGCGGTAGGTTCCACGGTGGGCTCAGCAGTCGGCTCAGCAGTGGGTTCCACGGTCGGCTCGGCGGTGGGCACCGCAGTCGGCTCAGCAGTTGCTTCGACCACAGGCTCGGCGGCGGGTTCGACGGTTACTTCATCCGCCGGTGCCGCTACCGTTTCCTCTGCCAAAGTAACCGGTGCCGCCGCCAGGTCAGTCGGCGTTCCAGCGGAGAGGTCGTCGGCGAAAGCCGCAGTAGAGCTGGATGCCGTCATCAGCATTACCACAACCAGCGCTGCCAGGCGTTTCATCGTCTTCTTCATAGGGTGGAACCTCCTTCAAGCTTCCAGAATCTCGTCAAGCCATTTGGCAATGGCCGTTACTTTTCCACTTTTCTCCTTTATTATAGCAATCATTAGTTACATGCGCAGTTACATTTTCAGGATTTTACTGTTTTTTCAAATTCGTTTTGTTACTAATTTCTTAACTCTGCTCCTTGGCCATTTCCTTCTTTAATTCGGACATTTCTTCCATGTTGCTGTCCAGGGGGCCGACGCGGTAGTCGATCATGATGTTGGAGTTAGGATATTGCCGGTAGAAGAGCTTCTTGATCCGCTCCATCACCATGTGGCCGGTGGCGTAGTTCACGGTGGGAAGCATCATGGCGAACATGGAGGGCGCGAACCGGGTGATGATGTCGCCCTTGCGCAGATTCTGCGCCAGGATCTGAAGCAGGCCGTTCATGATGCTGTTCTGCCGGATGCTGTCCATCACCTGGCCATCGTAGGGGCGAACCATCATGATGGCCAGGAACATGGAGGTGCCCATGCGCCCCACATTGCGCATCTGCAGGTTGTAGATCTCCTTGAACACGGCATATTCGCACACATAGGCGTCGCGCTTGCCGTCGTCCTCCTGGAGTTCCGTGCGGATGGCCTCCAGGTTCAGTTCCAGCGTTTTGCCGGAGGTGACGATCTGCTTGTAGAACTCCTGCAATTCCTTGCTGGGCTGCACGCCCAGGTAGCGGTAGTCCAGCTCCACCACGTGCTTGTACTGCTGCAAGGCCTCGCTGGTGCGGTTCACGCGGATCAGCGCCTTCATCAGCTCGATGTGCAGCCGGTCGTCGAAGTTGTCTACCTCCAGCACCCGGCGGCACACGCAGATGACCTCGTTGTGGTCTTCCTTTTCCTTCAGCAGCTCGATGTAAGCGTACATAGCCTTCAGGAACTGCTCGTGCAGGGTGGCTGCTTCCACCACGGCCCACTCGTTGCGCTCGCTGTTTTGCAGCAGATCGCCGGCATACAGCACCAGCAGCTCCGAAAACAGCTTTTCCTGCTCAGCCAGGGTCAGGTTTTCCTCGTTCAGCCCGGCCAGTACACGGTCGATTTCGTAGAGATCCACCGTCATGCCCGGCAAAAGTGCCCAATGGTACGCGCCGCGATCCGCCACCAGGCAGGAACCCAGCTCCGGGGAGATCTGGTTCAGCAGGGTGCGCAGGCGGCTGACCAGGGTCTTGAGGGCGTTTTCCGGGTTGCTGCTCTTGTCCTCCTGCCACAGGGTGGTAAGGATGCGGTTGTTGGGCACCGGCTTGCCCCGGTGGGAAAGCAGCAGCTGGATCAGGCTGGCGCCCTTGCGGGACTTGTTCACCAGCAGGTCGATCTTCCGTTCGTTGATGTAGATGGCAAACGTATCCATCATCTGGATGCGTATGATATCGGCCATGGGGTTATTCCTCCTGCGGGTATCTTATGTTAAAAGCGCTTGTTCAGCCCCAGCCCCAGGGGGCCGCTGGACGGCGCCATGCGGTTGCCGCGCTCCATGGTCTCGGGGTGCACGGCGTAGAGCATGGCCGTTTCCTGGGTGATTTGGCCTTCCTTCACCAGGCGCATCAGCTGGGTATCCATGGACATCATGCCCGGGCCGCCGCTGAAAATGGCGTTGTCGATCTGGTGCGTCTTGCCCTCGCGGATCAGGTTCTGGATGGCAGAATTCACCGTCATCACCTCAAACACGGGGGTCAGGCCGCCGTCCTTTGTCAGGATCAGCCGCTGGGAAATGACGCCCTTGAGCACCATGGACAGCTGAGCGCGGATCTGGTTCTGCTGCTCGGCAGGGAAGGCATCCACAATACGGTCGATGGTCTTGGCAGCGCCCAGCGTGTGCAGCGAGGACAAGAGCAGGTGGCCGGTTTCTGCCGCGGTGATGGCGGTGGAAATGGTCTCCTGGTCGCGCATTTCGCCCAGCATGATCACATCCGGCGCCTGACGAAGCGAGGCACGCAGCGCACGGGCAAAGGTGGAGGCGTCGTTGGGTACTTCGCGCTGGCTCACCAGGGACATGCGGTGGGGATGCAGGAATTCAATGGGATCCTCAATGGTAATAATGTGGCCACCCCGGGTGGAATTGATGCGATCCACCAGACAGGCCAGGGTGGTACTTTTGCCGTTGCCAGCAGGGCCGGTGACCAGCACCATGCCGCTGCGCAATTCAGCCAGGCTCAGCACCACATCCGGGATATGCACTTCCTTGGGATCCGGCAGGCCGAAGGCCACCACGCGGCAGGTGGCCGCCAGGGTGCCGCGCTGCCGATAGGTGTTGCAGCGGAAGCGGCTCACATCGCGCACGGAAAAGGAAAAGTCGTCGTCACCCTCGGTATCCAGCACCTTGGTATCGCGGCTGGCCAGGGCGTAGGCGGTGCGGATCAGCTCCTCCGCATCGGCAGGCATCAGGCGACCCTGGGTCAGCTCCACCATGCGGCCATGGGATTTCACCATCACCGGGGAGCCGGGGATGATAAAGATATCCGAGCCATCCCGCGCCAGGGCTTCCTTCAATAAAGTGATCAGTTCCATATAATCTCTTCGTCCTCCGTTTCCACCGTCAGGGCGTGCCGCGTCCATTTCAGCCGGGGAGATTCACCCAGGGGGGCGATCTCCGCCTCGCACCGCAGCATCCTGTCCCCTTCGGATTCCGTCCAGGAGACCAGCTGTTCTTCAAGCTCCATGCCCTCCGGCAGGTTTTCTTCCACCAGCGCCAGATAGGCTTCATCCTCTGTCGACTGGGCGGCGCATTCCATCAGCACCGCATCCAGCGCAGCCAGCGAGCGCTCGCTGGCATCATTCAGGGCGTACACCCGCTGGATCATCTCCGCGCTGCGCACGCTCAGGGACAGGTCGTTGCGGGCGCTGATGTAGGTCAGCATGCACAAAACGCACATGCTCAGCACCACGATGATCAGGATCAGCGATGCCGCACCGGGGCCAAGGGCGATCTTCCGCTGCTTCATGGCTGCACCTCCCCTGACACATAGCGCGTGGCCGGCAGGGTGAAGAGCTCCTCGCCATGGTACATGGCCGTCAGCTCCACCTGGCGCAGCGCACCGGCTCCATCCTGCGTATATAAATAGGAAGCGATCAGTTCATATTCGCCGCCGTTCAGCCGCCAATCCTCGCCCTCTTTGGCAAAGCCCAGCGCCTCCAGCGCCTGCTCCACGTCCTGTGAAGCATAGAGCTGCTCAGCCACATTCTGCGCCTGCATCAGCGCCGCATTGCTGGCTCCGGCACGGCTGCTGTTCAATTTTGCTGCGCCGAAGATCTCCATCAGCGTGGTGGAGGCCAGCATGAAAAACAGCAGCACGATCAGCAGCTCCACCAGGAGCGCATTCACCCGTCCGTTTTCTTTCATCCTTATTCCTCCACGCCAAGGTCGCTGCGCAGCTGCAGCTGCACGGTGCTTTGGCCGCCATCCACGCCCGTAAGCCGAACCGTCAGAAAGCCGTTTTCGATCTCCGGCTCAAAGCCTGCAGCCTCACAGATGCTCTCGCCGCTGTCCAGCCCAAAGTCGTATTCGCTGGACATAAAGCTCTCCAGCAGGTTGCCATCATGGCAGTACAGGCGCTTCACATAGCTTTCGCCGTCGTAGTCAGTCTCAATAGCCAGCGCCTTCACGCCGTCATGCTCTTCCACGGTAATGCTGCTCACGCCGTCCTCGGCCCACAGGGCGCTGCGCACCACCGTAGACAGGATGCGCGCCTGGTTGTTGGTATTGGCGCGCTCCACTGTGCCGCGGTAGACCTGGGCGCCCAGGGTGACCAGCAGGGTGCTCATGGCGGCAAACACCGCCAGCAGCAGCAATACAAACACGTTTTGAATCATGCGGGGCGGCCGCTTGTCACGAATGCTCATGGTGTGCTGCGCCCCCTTTCCACCACGCGGATATCGGGCATCACATTGGAGGCAAAGGCGTCATAGTAGACCATGTAGCGCTCCTCGTTGTAGCCCAGGCCATAGTGCTCCCGCAGGTAGTCCAGGTCGTCCGGGTAGGCGCCCTCCACGGCATAGCAGGTCAGCGCCGCGTTCTTCACGGCATCGCGCACCAGCTTCAGTTCGGCGCCGTCGCTGGCCGTGGTCACTTTTTCCACCACCAGGCAAAAGGCTACCACAATGGCCACAAACACGGCCAATGCGGCAATATCCCTGCGTCTCACCCGAGCGCCCCCTCTCATAAATAGTGCAGTCGTTTCTTACGGCAGATTGGACAGAATGCCCGCCATGGGCAGCATCACCGACAAGAGGATCGCGCCGATGACCACGGACAAAAGCGCCACCAGCGTGGGCTCGATGATAGCCACCAGCCGGGAGAAGCCGTCCTCCACCTGCTCTTCGTAGATGGCGGCGATCTTCGCCATCACCTGGGGTTCGTGGCCGGAGGCCGCACCCACGCGGATCATCCTGTTGTGGAAATCCTCAAACAGCTTAGATTGTCCCAGCGCCTCGGTGAAGGTGGCACCCTCGGCCATGGCGGTGCGCACACCCTCCACCCGGCGGGCAGCTTCCGCATCCGTCAGGGCGTAGGGAGCCATTTCCAGCGCGCTTTCCATGGGATAGCCGCTGGAGAGCATCAGCGACAGCATACTGGCCACACGGGCAGAAGAAAGCTTCTTGTTGATTTTCTTCAGCGGCGGGAACAGCTGCTGGATCAGGTGCGTCACCTTGTCCTTGTAGCGGGTCTTCATCAGCACCAGGCACACCAGCGCCGCAATGCCCACCGTGCCGATCAGCGCCAGCACCACCCAGCCAACGGTGGCGCCCACGTTCATCAGCACGCTGCCGCCCTCGGTAGCGCCCACACCCAGGCTGTCCAGCACGCGGTTGAACACGGGCAGCACTCGCCACAGAAGCACCAGGATGATCACCACCAGCATGGCGCCCAGCACCAGCGGATAAGTGATGGCGCTGGATGCGGCGCTGCGGATGCGGCCTTCCCGCTCGTAATACTGGCTCAGCGCCAGCATGATGTCCTCCAGGCGGCCGGTCTCCTCGCCGATGCCCACCATCTGCACCATGTACTGGGGCCAGCGGTCGTCCTGGCGCAGCGCCTCATAGAGGGAGCCGGTGGCCTGCATCCCCTGCAGGATGCTCGCGTACAGCTGATCCTCCCCCTCGCCCTCTTCCGCCGCCAGCATTTCAATGCCGTCGTAGAGGGTCATGCCGGAGTCCAGCATCAGGGCGATCTGCTCGCAGAAGCTGCTCAGCTCTTCGGGAGCCAGCTTGCGCTGTTTGGCCTTGATTTCCTTTGCCATGTTCATAACCTCCTGGCTTAGTAAAAGCGTTCGATGGTGTATTCCTGATCCTTGGTCACCGCGTTCAATTCGGCCGTGGGGTCGAACAAGATCTCCTTGCCGTCCACAATGGCCACGATCCACGCGTGATACATACCGTTTTCCAGAGTGCCTATCATCAGCTTAGCGGGGATGCCCTGCACGCGCAGCATGCACGCGCCCACCGCCGCCAAGTCCTGGCAGATGCCCATGCGCTTCTCAAAGCAATCGTTGATGTCGGGCATCATGCCGGGCTTCACGGTGACCATTTTCACATAGTCGTACACGAAGCCGGTTTTCATAAAGTTGAAGATCGTGTCGAAGATCTCCTGCTGGCTGGTCATGCCAGCGCACAGCTCGGCAGATTTCAGCACCGCAGGACAATCCTGATCGTAATTCACATACTGGTTGGGGAACAGGAAGGCGGTGTTGGGGTCGGCCATGTTGGCCTTGATGCTGGTCTTGCCCTCCTGGGCGTATTTCTTGCCGGAAACATTCTTGTACAGCGTACAGCTGTAGTTGCCATTGCCCAGCTGCAGGGGGATGACCTCGTATTCGCCCTTGCCGTTCAGGTCGTAGTCCAGGGTCTGGTCGCCGAACTTCACGCGGAACTTCAGCCGCTTGTCGGTCTTGGGGCCCTTGACCATGATGTACCCCTCGTCGGCATGGCTGGCGTCGATGGTCAGGCCGCCATTTTGCTTTTTCGTTTTGCCGTCGGCGGAAGGCCAATGGGCATTGGGCAGGGAGGCATAGCCCAGCACGGTTTGCAGCACAAAAAGGGCAGCCAAAACACACGCCAGGCAAGTGCGCGTGCGACGGCTCCCCTTCCTCATGGCAATGACCTCCCCAATAGGCATACTTATCCAGTTACATTATAGTATGCTTTTCACTCGATTGCAACCACTATCCGACAAAAAAAGCAGCCCCAACACACCCCGCTGTGACGCCCGCAAAGCCTTGCGCCACAAGATAAAGGGGCAAAGCCGCAGCCTTGCCCCTTGGGTTACACAAGATGTGGATTTATTGCAGATACGGTGCAAAATACTCATGCAGCACGTCCCGGTTATGCTCCAGGAACAGATTGCCTTTCATCTGGGTCAGGTCGCTGGCCACTTCATCGGGCGATTTGCCGTAAAGCTGCACGTCGCAGTAATCCAGGATGTACTGCATATCGCTGGGGAGAATGGCGTGGCCGTTGAGGTGGATGAGCATATTGTTCTGCTCCCCGCAGCCCAGCAGATCCCACGCCTCCTGGGAGGCCACATAGGCCAGGCACTGACCCTCGGTGTTGTTCCATCCTTCGGATTCAATGCCCGTCACAATGATCATATGCCGGTCAGGGTCGGCCACCAGCGCGGCCAGCATATGCTGATCCACCGGCAGGCACTTGGCGGACTTGATCTTCTGGAAATTGCCGCAGAACCAGTATCCCTCGCCGCCGGTAAGGTTGGCAAAGGGTTCGTTGCGGGATTCATTCACCCAGGCCGCCGAGCCGCCCAGGCTGGTGAGATCGTAGGTCTTGCCGGAGTTATTCGTGCGGTAGGTGGCAATGCCGCCCGCGCCAGAGCAGGAGGGGATCACCACGCGGATGCGCTCGTCGTAGGCGCCGGCCACCGCCACGCCCTTGCCATAGCGGGACACGCCGCCCACCAGGGAATTGGCGGGGTTGATGTTCATTTCCGCGCCCGCGCCCTGCTCCAGGGCGTCGATCACCTTGCTCACGCCCCAGGCCCAGGCCATCAGCGTGCCGGTCTGGTTCTCGCCGGTCTTGCTGAATTTATCATAGGGATACAGCGTGTAGAACGCGCCGAAGTAGGTGGAATTGTCCTTGGCCACCTGGGTGGTATCGTAATTGATGCCCGCATAGCCACGGCTGGCCGCATAGGCGCAGTTGGCCGAGACCTCCGTGACCCACTCCTGGGTGAACCAGCTCTGGTAATGCCAGGGGGTGTATTCCAGGTAGAAGGGGTAGCCGCCCTCCGGGGCTTCCGTTTCCGGCAGGGTCACCAGCACGGAGAAGCTGGCAGACTTCCCATTGGCCGCCACGGTGATGTTCAGCAGGGTGCTGCCAGTCACCGGCTCCTTCTCCAGGGTATAGGTCAGGGTCTCCCCGGCCTTGTCGGGCATATGCCCGTACATATAGTGGGAATACAGCGCCAGCAGCTCTTCGCGGCGCTCTGCCCAGTCCTGGGCGGTCACCACGGCTTCGCCATTCTGGAAGCGCATCAGCTCCGGGAAGCCTTCGGTTTCCTGCAATTCAGCAGGTGGTATCATGGTCATTTCCTCCTCCGCTCCGGCAAATGTGATGGGGATCAGCAGCATCAGCAGCAGGGTAAGCAATTTCATCATGGGGGCAGCTCCTTTCGTTATGTGTTATTCGTCATACTCCACGATCCACTGCCGTTCAGGGTCGTAAGCGACCTGAAGCTTCTCAGGGAAATAGGCAATCACAAAAGTATCCACCGTGTACCCATCGATCATTGTAGGCAGCTCCACTTTTCCGGTTTCTTTCTCGCCCACATAATCCCAGATGGTAGCGTACAAATACTCCCCGTCGTCCTTCCATTCTTTCCGCCTTATGTAACGCCAGTCGCCGCTGGTAATCGCAAAATGGTTGGAAACAGACGGGAATATCACCCTTTGATCGTTGATCTCAGCAGGCAAATCTGCATCGCAGATGATATTGTGCGGCTCCTGCAAGTCTTTTCCCGTAGCAAAATCATGAACCATAACGCGTGTCCACACCAGCTCATCCTTCTGCATCTTTGCGGGGCGGCTAATCATCGTACTTTGGCCTGCGCCTTCCCAATCAGTATATGTAACGATCTTCAATACCCTGTTGCTGGGAGCGTTGCTGACAACCCCATAGGTGCTGCCATCACCCTGCATAATTACAGTATGAACAGACGTGGGAATAATCGCAATATCCACAATGTTCACCACATAACCATCCACGGTCGGTGGAATGATCATTGTGTCTCCCCAGTCCTGCCTCGGATAGTCCAGCAATTCAGCCGTTTTTCTGCCATCAGCGTGGGAAAATGCGCGGTATTTCCAGCCATCCGCAGTAACAAACGTACCATTTTCAATTGCGCCCTGTGCTGTCGCATCAAACGAAACAGCATTTCCCGCAATTGTTGCAGGCACAGCATCTGCGTCAATGAACCGCCGCTTGCTGTCCATGTTGCCCTCCGCATCCCAGGATTCAAGGGTAATACTATCCAGCGTAATGCTGCCTTCTGTGTCCTGGGTGTAGTGGTAAGCCAAGCGCTCATGGTTCGTCGGCTTGTCGCCAAAGTTCCAGATCATTTTCCCGGTGTTCAGGTTGACCCACAGCTTTTCAATTTGCAGCGGCACGTTTTCATATTCAAAACTCACCACCGTGTAGCCCTCAATGGCCGTGGGGATAAACAGCTCCGTCTGCCCCTCCGCCAGCTCATAGCCCACAATGGTGGCCGTCTGCTGGGCATCATCCCTGGTATACAGCAGCTCGCCATGGGTGTACACGTCACCGTCGATCTCGCTTGCGCTGTTGTCGGCCATCAGCGCCAGTTCCTCCTCCGTAGGCAGGCCAAGCCAAGCTGCCACTTCGGCGTCCAGCTCGCCGCGGTAAATCTGCTGATAGTCAGCGATCGCCACGTTTTCGTTCAGCGCCGGATGCAGGAGCAGCTTGTGTCCCCGCAGCTCCGTGGGCAGCGCTGCCGGGTCGAAGCCAATCTGCGCCAACCAGGTGTTGCCCTCGTGGTCATAGGCCATTTCCACATCGCACTCCACCAGGGCGTAGTCGTCCTCGCCCATGTCCGGGAAGGCCTGGCGCAGCGCCGGGTCAGCCTGCACCATGGCGTAGTCCGCATAAAGCATTTTGCAATAGGTCACGCCCCTGGGCAAGCCCGCATTCGTTGACAGGGGGACATACAGCCCATAGGGTTGGTAAATGGTGCGCAGGCCTTCGTCCAGGTTGTCCAGCCACACCTGCACCATGCCCCACTCCGCAAAGTCCATGGGGATCACCAGCTCATTGGCGCCCTCCGGCAGCTGGGCGTCTACAATGCTGGGGTAGCCGTAGCCCTCATGGTGCCAGCAGTCGCCCGTCAGCTGGACAAACGCACCCTCTCCCAGGGCGGTGGTGTTCACCCGGTGGCCGTCCAGCTGCTTGGGGAAGTCCTCTGTTTTCAGGTACGCAACGCCATCCTCCACCCGTTCACCATTCACCGTGGTATAGCGGCGAATGTCCATCAGCGCAATATCACCAGGCTGGACGTCCTTCACTTCGGAATACTGCTTGGCCTCCACGTCAGACACATAGAAAGCCTCCGTCAGCGTGCGCCCCTCCGCCGGGGTGATGATGTCGCCGCCCCAGGACGTGTAGACGACCTCCACCTGCTCCGGGATGGTCTCGCCTTCCACATACACCACCATGTCGTTCCAGTAAACGGGAATGAACACGTAGTTCTGCCCCGCCGCCAGGCGGATGTCCACGATCTCCGCACGCCCGCCCGGGCGGCTGGCGAAGGTCATGCCCGGCTCGGCGCTGACATCAGTGAGTATTCCTTCCGCCGCCGCACCAAAGGCGCAGGTCAGCAGTACAAGCAGCAGAGCAAGGAACTTTCGCATGGGAATGCCCCTTTCCTGTTTTTCCCTTTCCCAAATTATACACCATCTTTTCCTTTCCGTCTATGGCTTCCCGGCGCAGTTTGTGCTATACTTGTCACCATTGACACCGAAAGGACGATGCTTTCCCCATGCAGCATTCCGCACGCTTCCCCTGGCGGGATTTCCTCAAGCGCCTGGCCGTGATCGCCATTCCCGTGGCGCTGCAAAACCTGCTGACCACCACCGGCAGCATGGTGGATACCATGATGATCGCTCCCCTGGGCGAAACCGCCGTGGGCGCCGTTGGCCTGTGCGCCCAGTTTTCCTCGCTGATGTTCAGCGGCTACTGGGGCTTTGTGGGCGGCGGTATGCTGTTCTTCTCCCAATACTGGGGCGCCAAGGACGACGAGGGCATCGACCGCTCCTATGGCATCACCCTCTCCTGCATGATGCTGGTGGCGCTGCTCTTTGCCTGCCTGGCGCTAATCTGCCCGGAGTGGGTCATGCGGGTGTATACCGACAAGACCGCCATCCAGGCCATTGGCGTCAGCTATCTGCGGGTGGTGGGCTTTGCCTATCCGTTGCAGATCCTCTCCATGGCCATGAGTTCCCTCCTGCGCTCCACCGAGCGGGTGCGCATCCCCTTCTATGCCGCGGTGGCCTCCGTTCTCACCAACATGGTGCTGAACTGGGTGCTGATCTATGGCCACTTTGGCCTTCCCGCCATGGGCGTGCAGGGCGCGGCGCTGGCCACGGTGTTCGCCGCCTTTGTGAATGCGGCGGTGATCATCATCCTCGCCCGGGCGCAGAAGTTCCCCTACCTGTTCCACTTCCGCCAGCATTTCCGTTGGACGAAGAAGGCTGTGCGGCTGTACCTGCAGCGCTGCTTCCCCATCATCTGCAACGAAGTGTTCCTGGGCGTGGCCAACATGATCATCAACATGGTGCTGGGCCGCCAGAGCGAGCAGGCCATTGCCGCCATGGCGGTGTTCCGCACGCTGGAGGGACTGGTGATCGGCTTCTTCAGCGGGTTCTCCAATGCATCCTCGGTGCTGGTGGGCACCTGCGTGGGTGCAGGCGAGCTGGACACCGCTTACCAGCGAGCCAAGCGCGTGGTGTACCTGTGCGCGGGCTGCATCTTTGCGGTTTGCATCACGCTGCTGGCAGTGCATCAGCCTCTGCTGACCATGATGAGCCTCTCCGGCGAGTCCTTCCGCATCGGCTTCGGCATGCTGCTGATCTACTGCGTGGCTGCGGTGATCCGCATGTGCAACTGGGCGCAGAACGACACCTACCGCTCCGCCGGCGACGCCACCACCGGCACCGTGCTGGAGATCCTGTTCATGTACCTGATGGTGCTGCCCTGCGTGTGCATCACCGGCCTGTGGCTGAAGGCGCCCTTCCTGGTGATCTTCGCCTGCTGCTACATCGACGAACCCATCCGCTTCATCCTGATGCAGCGGCATATGTACTCCGGCCGCTGGGTGCGCCCTGTGACCCCGGAGGGACAGGCCGCGCTGCCGGCGTTTATGGCGCAGCGCCGCAGGAACAAAAAGACTGTCCAGGCATAAAAGCGAATAATCCAAAAAGAACAGCCGCGTTCTTGATTCATATCATTCCTTCCTTGAGCAAAAAGCATCCTGCACGTCCTTATGACATCCAATTCGGAGGGCTGTTTCTGCAGCAGCATCACCTTTCAACACAAAAGCAGCCACGCCCTTTTAAGAAGGAACGTGGCTGCTGTGCTGAATTTACTGATCCATGCCGCAGGCATAAGCCTTTTCGATCAGCGCCCGGTCATTCATGACTGCATCGTAAAACCGGAATCCTCCGGCGAAATTGTAGGTTTCATAGCCGCTGCCCGCCAGAATCCGGCTGGCAATGTAGCTTCGCAGGCCGCTCTGGCAGATCACATAAACCGGCTTGCCTTTTTCGACCTCATCCAGACGATCACGCAGTTCGTCAACGGGGATGTTTTGGAAGCGTTGGATGTGTCCATGGGCGAATTCGCCTACGGTTCTGGTGTCAAGCAGCGTTATGCTTCCATCGCGGGGCAGCTTTGCCGCATCCTCGGTTTCGCCGGAACGATGGGAACCGATGCCTGTCCTTTCTTTGCCTTACAGCGTGAGCGACGGCGCTGTGTAGACGCGGGCAGCCATTTCGCTATCCAGCATGTACAGGCTGCGGGGATCGTCGCCATACATTTCAAACTTCTTGATCAGACCATCCGCGTTGTTTTCCTCCTCGCACTGCTCCTTGACGAACCAGTCCAGGAACTGCATGGTGCGGAAATCCCGCACAGCATAGGCGGCTTCGTAGATGGTATGAATCAGACCGGTCACATAGACCTCATGCTTCAGTCCAGCCTTGAGGACGGTCATGTTGTCGGTCAGGGCTACGTCGGGCTTGGCGATCGCGTCCAGATGAATCTGTTCGCCGTTGTTTTGCAGGTACTGCAGGAACAGCATCGCATGATCGCGCTCCTCCTGCGCCTGAATCTTGTACCAGTTACCAAAGCCGTTCAGTTCTTTGTCGTAGAAGTAGTTGGAAAAGTCAAGATAGAGGTAGGCAGAGTAGAGTTCCTTATTGATCTGCTCATTGAGAAGCTGTACAACCTTTGCGTCCAACATTGTTTTTTTCCTCCATTTTCTTTGTCGTTTGGTTCACCAGATGAAGAAGCATCATCCGAGCCTTTGCGAGATTTGATCCAGCAGTGCGTTCAGCTGCGCCTTTTCATCCTCATTGAGTGCAGCGAAAAGCTCCTGTTCGGTCAGTTTCTTCCTGCGCAAAGCCTTCTTGCCCCGGCAGCTGACCCACAGCAGTTTCCATGCAAGGCCGCCCTGCACAACATCCTTTTCCCATTTGTAATGGTGCTTGCCCTCCGGCGTTTGATGACTGTCAGCATCCGCTTTCCGAATTTTCCCTATGTATTTCTGCCCGTATTTGCAGCGCACATGGGTCAAGGGGCAATGCCTGCTGCATCCGGGACATACATCCTTGCCGCCTTTCGACATGCTTTCACTCCTTAGCATATACCTGCTTATCGTCTTATCAAACTCAAGCGCAGGCATTTGTTCATGAAATAGTATAACCATTTTTGATCAAAGTGAAGCATTGCAGCAGATTCCTTGAGAAAAAATGCATATGGAAAGCGCCTACCTTTTTCGGCAGGCGACAGTATTTACACTTCGGTCATCCACAGGCCGTGCAGGTTGCAGTAGGCATAGACCGCCACAGCCTTGTCGCTTCCCAGAGAGAAGGTCACATTGGGTTCATCGCCCGGCTTGAGCGCTTTGCGCTGGCCGCCATTTTCAGTTTGAACATAGATCCATTCAATGTAGTGTTCCGCAGCCATCGGATGATCGACAGCACCCACATTGACATTGATCGCGCCGTCTTCCACCTGAACCACGGGCAGATGCTTCTCGTTGCTGGCCTCTACGGTGTTGGGCACCAGCGCTTCCATCTTTTCGCCACAGCAAACCATGGGTACGCCGGCATCGTTAATCATGCCCACCAGATTGCCGCAATGACGGCAGATATAAAACTTAGCTTTCATTTCAGCGCACCCCATAATCAATAGTTTTTGGCACGGACTTCAAAGAAGCTCTGAGGATGCGCGCACACCGGGCAAACATCGGGAGCCTTGGTGCCCATTACCAGATGACCGCAGTTGCGGCATTCCCACAGGGTCACGCCGCTCTTTTCAAAGACTTCTTTTGCCTCAACGTTGTGCAGCAGCTTGCGATAGCGCTCTTCATGAGCCTTTTCGATGGCAGCTACGCCGCGGAACTTGGCAGCCAGCGCATGGAAACCTTCTTCTTCGGCGTCCTTGGCCATGCGGTCGTACATATCCGTCCACTCATAGTTTTCGCCCTCAGCGGCGTGGAGCAGGTTCTGAGCGGTGTCGCCCAGCTCACCCAGTTCCTTGAACCAGAGCTTGGCATGCTCCTGCTCGTTCTTCGCGGTCTGCAGGAAGATTGCAGCGATCTGCTCAAAGCCAGCCTTCTTGGCCACGGAGGCAAAGTAGGTATACTTGCCGCGAGCCATCGATTCGCCAGCAAAAGCTTCCAGCAGATTCTTCTCCGTCTTGGTACCGGCATAGGGATTCTTCGCCTGAACAGCGGGCTCTTCCTCGAGCTTCACAAACTTGTCAGCACCCTTCTTGCACTTGGGGCACTTGAAGTCCTCGGGCAGGGGGCCTTCGTGAACATAACCACAAACGGTACACTTCCACTTTTCCATGTAAACTGCCTCCATCTCTGTTGACTTTTTTTCGAATCATTCTGCACATAATCCTTGAATGTGCTTTTATTTATTATATCATAGGGGAAAAGATTCTGTCAATGAACCATGCGATCCGGAATGCCGCTCTCGGGTGCGTCTTCCGCATCATCTGCCTTATGCCGCCCTCCAACAAGGCGGAAGAATCGCCGGATCAATTCTTTGATGATGAAACCATGAAAAAGATCCATCCCAACATGCGCTTCCCACAAGATATTTCAGGTCATCACAATCAAAAAAAGTGGCTTGTCCCGCCTGCGTGAAGCCCAATTCTTTTCATCATTAACATTTCGCAAACATTTTTCAAACACCGTCCACACAGTGTTGGTGTATCATTTTCCTGCATTAGAAAAAGACCGTCGCAACGATGATCTTTAGACTTTCCGATTACCCAGGCAAAGGAGAACAGCAATGAACGCGATTGAAATCAGAGATCTTTCAAAGAGCTTTCGTGGAATGTATGCGGTTGACCATCTGAATATGACGGTTCCCGTCGGCGCGATCTACGGCTTCATCGGTGAAAACGGCTCCGGCAAGTCCACCACCGAAAAGCTCATCTGCGGGCATCTTGTGCCCAACGGAGGCAGGATCAGGTTATTCGGCAAAGATTATACCGATCCGGGCGTCCGTGTCAGAGTCGGCGCTTTGATCGAAAACGCCGGCTGCTTCCCGAACTCCAGCGTGTACCAGAACCTTCGTATGCAGACCATCAATCTGGGGCTTGAACATCCTGATGAGGAAATCAACCGTGTGCTGCGGATCGTCCGCATGGAGGATTCCGCACAAATCAAATTCAAAAGCTGCTCCCTTGGCATGAAGCAGCGTATCGGCATTGCCATGGCGCTGCTGGGCGATCCCGCCCTGCTGATCCTGGACGAGCCGATCAACGGTCTGGATACCGACGGTATGCGCATCATGCGCGAGATCCTCGTTGACATTACCAGGAACTACGGCTGCACCGTTCTCATTTCCTCCCACATCCTCGGCGAGCTGGAGAAGATCGCCACCCACTACGGCATTATCCGCCAGGGCAGGATGATCATGGAAATGTCCGCCGAGGAGCTGGAAGGCCGCGCCCGCGTCTTTGTTTCCCTGAAAACAAAGGATATGCCGGGAGCCAAAGCCGTGCTGAAGGCAAAGTATGCAGACGTCCGTGAGGAAGAGGGCTATCTTCGCATTTATGATGTGGCCAACACCGAGGCCATTGTGGAATACCTGCTGCAAAGCGGTCACGTTGTGTGTGAAATCAAAAAGAACAAGATCGGCCTGGAAGAATACTATGTCGAACTGATGTCGCAGAAGGAGGATGAATAATATGGCAAGCACCCGTCAGCTGAGATTTGAATCTCCCAGCTTTGCAAAGCGGATCAAGGGCATGCTGGGCGTGGACTTCTACCGCCTGTTCCATACGCCCATGTTTTACATTTTTCTGCTCATCGCCGCGCTGATTCCCGCCATGATCCTGGGCACCTCCGGCATGGAGGATCCCCAGACCGGCATGGCGACCCCTGCGCTGTATACGAACACCTGGAACATCATTGCGGCTGATACCCCGCTGTATGTCGTCAGCGAGATCGGCGAATACGCCAACATGAATATGGTGTTCATCTTCGGCGGCATCATGGTGTCCATTTTCATCGGTCACGATTACAAGAGCGGCTATGTCAAGCAGCTCTTTACCACCCATGCCAAGAAGCAGGACTACATGATCTCCAAGACCCTCGTCAGCGCGTTTGCGATGGTCGGTATGTGCGTCACGTACCTGATCGGTTCCATCGTTGCGGGCCTGCTGACCGGCGCTTCCTTTGATGTCAGCATTGGCTCGCTCCTTTGCGCCATCCTCGGCAAAATGATCATGAGCCTGGGCTGGGCAAGCCTGTATACCTTCCTCAATGTGATTTTCAGAAGATATTTTGGCATCTCCATTGCGTCTTCCTTCTTCTTCGGCACCGGCATCCTGATCATCGGCGCGGCTGCAATTCTGGGCAACAGCAGCATCCTGAACATCTTCCTGTACGGCTCCTCGGTGTATGCCTGCCTGTCTGCCAATCTTCTGACCGTGCTGACCTGCCTGGTCTGCTCTGTGGTGTGGGCAGTCGTTTACAATGTGCTGGGCACCTTCGTCCTGTCCCGGTGCGACGTATACTAAAAAGGAGGGCAACAACATGAATGCAGTGGAAATCAGAAACCTGTCGAAGAATTTCGGCGCAAAGCAAGCCCTCAAGGGTCTGAACATGACCGTTCCCCAGGGTGCGATCTACGGCTTTATCGGCGAGAACGGCTCCGGCAAGTCCACCACGGAAAAGATCATCTGCGGTCTGATCCATGAAAGCGGCGGCTCCGTGAAGCTGTTCGGCAGACCCCACACCGATGGGGACTTGCGGGCAAAGGTGGGCGTGCTGATCGAATCTCCCGGCTGCTATCCTAATTACAGCGTGTGGAACAACATGAAGCTGCAGGCCGCCAACCTCGGCATCAAAAACGCAGATGCGGAGATCGTGAAGACGCTCAAAATGGTCCGCATGGAGGGCGCGGCAGGCAACAAATACAAAAACTGCTCTCTGGGCATGAAGCAGCGCGTCGGCATTGCCATGGCTCTGCTGGGCAACCCCACATTGCTGGTGCTGGACGAGCCCATCAACGGCCTGGATGCGGACGGCATGCGCATCATGCGCGAGGTGCTGGTGGATCTTGCGCAGAACCACGGCGTGACCGTTGTGGTGTCCTCCCATGTTCTCAGCGAGCTGGAGAAGGTCGCCACCCACTATGGCATCGTTCGCGGCGGCAAGATGCTCTGTGAAATGACCGCGGAGGAACTGGAAGCAAGCTGCCGTACCTACACAGCGCTGCAAACCAGAGAAATGAGCCGCACCAAGATGCTGCTGGGCTGCAAGTATTCCCGCGTCGAGGAAGACGAGGCAGGGTATATCCGCGTGTACGATATGGTGCCTGCCGAAGAGATCGTCACCTATCTGTATGAGCATGGGATTCTGGTCAGCGAGATCAAAACCGACAAGATCGGCCTGGAAGAATACTACATCGATTTGATGAAGGAGGGCAGATAACATGGAGAAGAAATTTGAACGCAATACCTTCGGCAAGCGGCTTACCACCATGCTGAAGGTCGATTTCCGCAGAATGTTCACCATGCGCTTTCTTTACATCATGGTGGCTGTGTGCCTGGTGATTCCGATCCTGATCCTCGTCATGACGACCATGATGGAAGGCACTGTGTCTGTGAATCCTCAGACCGGCGTTGAGACGGTCGCGGAGAGCTTTGACAACGCATGGCAGCTCATCGGTACGGTCAGCTCCGGAGCCAGTGAACCTGCTGATCCTGCAAGCGCCACGGCGGAGGCCAGCGTGGATATGCTCTCCATGTGCAATCTCAATATGCTGTACTTCGCTGTTGCAGTGCTTGTATGCGTCTTTGTTGCCGATGATTTCAGAAGCGGATACGCGAAGAATCTGTTTACCGTTCGGGCCGCAAAGACGGACTATGTGATCTCCAAGACGCTGGTGTGCTTTGTGGGCGGCGCTTTGATGATTCTGGCCTTCTTCGGCGGCACGATGCTGGGCGGCGCCATCGCCGGACTGCCCTTTGCCATGGAAGGCTTTGACGTTGGAAATCTGGTCATGTGTATGCTGTCCAAGCTGCTGGTTGTGCTGGTGTTCGTTCCGATCTACCTGACCATGAGCGTCATCGGCAAGCAGAAGCTGTGGCTCTCCATGGTGCTGTCCTTCATGACCGGCATGCTGCTGTTCATGATGATCCCCATGCTCACGCCCCTGGACGCGACCATTATGAATGTGCTTTTGTGCCTGATTGGCAGCGGTTTGATCAGCGTCGGCCTTGGCGCGGTCAGCAACCAGATTCTGAAAAAGACAAGTCTGGTATAAACGCAGCAAGCGGAGCTTTCGTTGCTCCGCTTTTTTGTATCCCGAACCCCCACGCTTGGCGTGGGGCAGGATACAAAAAGCCTTACAGCACAAGAGCTGTAAGGCTTTTGCAAATGCGGAGGCGGTGGGATTCGAACCCACGGAGAGTTGCCCCTCAACTGATTTCGAGTCAGTCCCGTTATGACCACTTCGATACACCTCCACGGGCAACGGTGGTATCATAACATAAATTTGCGGGTTTGGCAAGCCAGCTAAAGCCGAAAAAACGCTTTCCCATCCTGCCCGCTTATGCTATAATGTATTTTGAAATAATATCGCTACGGAGGACGCCATGAGCTTTACGCATCTGCATCTGCACACGGAGTACAGCCTGCTGGACGGCGCGTGCCGCATTCCCCGGCTGGTTCAGCGCCTGAAGACGCTGGGCATGGACAGCTGCGCCATTACCGACCATGGCGTGATGTATGGCGTCATCGACTTCTATTCCGCCATGAAGGATGCCGGGCTGAAGCCCATCATCGGCTGCGAGGCCTATGTGAGCCGCGACAGGCGGGACAAGAGCACCATCAACCGCGAATACAGCCACCTGATCCTCCTGTGCGAAAACAACACCGGCTACAAAAACCTGATGTACCTTATCTCCGAGGGCTTCCTCACCGGCTATTACTACCGTCCCCGCATCGACTATGACCTCATCCGGCAGCACCACGAGGGGCTCATCTGCCTCTCTGCCTGCCTTTCCGGCGACCTGCCCAAGCTGCTCCTGGGCGACCAATGGGACTCCGCCCGCGCCTATGTGCGGGAAATGCAGGAGATCTTCGGGGAGAAGAATTTCTATATCGAGATCATGGATCACGGCATCCGCGAGGAAAAGATCGTCCTGCCCAAATTGATCCAGCTGGCTCGCGAAATGAACGTCCCCCTGGTGGCCACCAACGACTGCCACTACCTGGAGGAAAAGGACGCCGACGCCCAGGAAGTGCTGATGTGCATCCAGACCGGCAAGACCCTGGACGATGAATCCCGTATGCGCATGGAGACCACCCAGCTCTATGTGAAGAGCGAGGAGGAAATGCGCGCCCTGTTCCGCGCCTGCCCCGACGCCATCGACCGCACCCAGGAGATCGTCGACCGCTGCAATGTGGAGTTTGAGTTCGGCGTCACCCGTCTGCCCCAATACCCCGTGCCGGAGGGCGAAACGGCGCTGTCCATGCTCACCAGGCTGTGCCACGAGGGTATTGCCCGCCTCTATCCCGATGCCAAGGATGGCGACGAACCCTATACCCGCCTGAATTATGAATTGAACGTGATCTCCGGCATGGGCTATGTGGACTACTTCCTCATCGTGTGGGATTTCATCCACTACGCCAAGCAGAACGGTATCATGGTGGGCCCCGGCCGCGGTAGCGGTGCTGGCTCCATCGTGGCCTATTCCCTGGGCATCACCATGCTGGATCCCCTGAAATACCAGCTCCTGTTCGAGCGATTCCTCAACCCGGAGCGCGTCACCATGCCGGATATCGACGTGGACTTCTGCTACGAGCGCCGCCAGGAGGTCATCGACTATGTGGCGCGCAAGTATGGCGCGGATCACGTGAGCCAGATCATCACCTTCGGCACCATGGCCGCCAAGGGCGTGGTGCGGGACGTGGGCCGCGTGCTGGGCATGAGCTATCAGGATACGGATGCGGTGGCCAAGGCCATCCCCTTCGATCTGGGCATGACGCTGGAGAAGGCGCTGAAGCTCTCCCCCATGTTGAAGACCATGTACGAGGAGCAAGATCAGGTCAAGCGGCTCATCGACACCGCCATGACCCTGGAGGGCATGCCCCGCCACGCCTCCACCCATGCCGCAGGCGTGCTGATCACCGGCAAGCCCGTGATGGAATACGTCCCCCTGCAGCGCAACGATGAGGTGGTCACCACCCAGTACCCCATGGGTACCATCGAGCGACTGGGACTGCTCAAAATGGACTTCCTTGGCCTGCGCACGCTGACTGTGATCCGGGACACGCTGGATATGCTCCGTGTTCAGGGCATCGACATGAAGCCCGAGGACATCCCTGTGGATGATCCCGCCGTGTATGAGATGATCTCCGCCGGGGATACCAACGGCGTATTCCAGCTGGAAGGCAGCGGCATGACCAGTTTCCTCACCAGCATGAAGCCCGCCTGCTTCGAGGACATCATCGCCGCCATTTCCCTGTATCGCCCCGGCCCCATGGACTCCATCCCCCGCTACATCGAGGGCAAGCAGAACCCCGCCTCCGTGCATTATGAGACCGAGAAGCTCCGCCCCATCCTGGACGTGACCTATGGCTGCATGGTATATCAGGAGCAGGTGATGCAGATCGTGCGTGACCTGGCGGGTTACTCCTATGGCCGCAGCGACCTGGTGCGCCGCGCCATGGCCAAGAAAAAGCACAAGGTGATGGAGCAGGAGCGGGAGTACTTCGTTTATGGCAAGACCGCCGAGGACGGCAGCGTGGAAATCGCCGGATGCATCCGCAACGGCGTACCGGAGGATGTGGCTAACCAGATCTACGACGAGATGATCTCCTTCGCCTCCTACGCCTTCAACAAATCCCACGCCGCAGCCTATGCCGTGGTCGCTGCCCAGACCGGCTGGCTGAAGCGCTACCACCCCGCTCCCTTCATGGCAGCCATGCTCAACAGCGTGTATGGCAACCCCGGCAAGATCGCCGGGTACATCCAGCATTGCCGCGCCAAGGGCATCGATATCCTTCCCCCGGACGTGAACCGCTCCGGCTGGAAGTTCACCGTGCAGAAGGATGCAGACGGCCAGCAGCGCATCCGCTTTGGCCTGGGCGCTGTGAAAACCGTGGGTCAGGGCGCTGTGCAGGCCATTATGGCCGAACGGGATGCCAAGGGCGCATATAAGGACATCTTCGATTTCTGCCGCCGCATCGACCCCAGCGTATGCAACAAGCGCGCCGTGGAAAACCTGATCCGCGCAGGCGCATTCGACTCCACCGGCGCCCTGCGCCCCCAGATGCTGGCGGTGTTCGAGTCCGCCATGGACGCCAACATCAGCCAGCGCAAGCAGAATGTGGATGGCCAGCTGAGCCTGTTCGACATGGCCTTTGGCACCGAAGAGCCCATCTTCGAGGAACACCGCGCCATGCCCAATTTGCCGGACTTCCCCCTGCGCACCCGCCTGGCCATGGAAAAAGAAGTCGCCGGCGTGTACATCACCGGCCATCCCCTGGACGATTACCGGGACATCCTGGCGGAGCTGCCCTTCTCCACCGCCGACCTGGAAGGCCTGGAGGAGCGGGAGGACGGCGGCATGCTGCTGGACGGCCGTCCCGTGGACATGGGCGGCATTCTGACAGAAGTGAAGGGCAAGGCCACCAAGAAGGGCGCTTACATGGGCTTTGTGACCCTGGAAGACCTGACCGGGCAGATCGAAGGCCTGGTGTTCCCCAAGGTGTACGAGCGCTATCAGGGCATGATGGCCGCCGACGACCTGGTGGTGCTGTCCGGCAAGCTGTCCATCCGTGAGGAAGAATCCCCCAAGCTGCTGGTGGATCGCGTGGTTCCCCTGGAAGAGTGGAAGAACCAGCCCGCCGAGCGCCCCGCCCCCAAGGCCGCGCCTCAACCCCACCGCCAGCCCGCGCCCCAGCTCACCGACGCACAGGCCGCCCAGCAGGCAAAGCGCAAGCTGTTCATCAAGCTGGATCGCCCCATGATGGATCGGGTCACCACCCTGCTTTCCCTCCACCCGGGCAGCGTGCCGGTGTATCTGCACATCCCGGAGGAGAAGATCACCCTGCTGGCGCCCCGGCTGAACTGGTGCGACGCCACCGAGGACTGCCTCAAGCGGCTGCGCACCTTCCTGGGGGAGGAAAATGTGAAGCTGACGGAAGCCAAATAAAGGAGCATCCATGAATCAACTGATCACCAAACTCAAATCCCTGCTGGCCTCCCACCCCCAGCTGGCGGAGATCATCCGCTTCGCCTTCACCGGCGGCGTGTGCTTTGTGGTGGAATTCCTGTGCCTCACCCTGCTGGTGGAGCTGTTCCATCTGCCCGTGCTTCTCGCCACGGCCATCGCCTTTCTGATCTCTGTGGCGGTGAACTATGTGCTGTGCGTGAAGTGGGTGTTCACCGGCGCGAAGGACGGCGGTACCGGCGTGAAGGCCACGTTCCTCATCACCAGCGGCATGGGCTTTGTGCTCAACGAGGTCTTCATGTGGCTGATGAACATCGTGCTGGGCATCCACTACATGATTGCCAAGGTCATCTCCACCCTGCTGGTGATGATCTGGAACTATTTCACCAAGCGAATGGTGCTGAAAAGAGGTTAACGCATGAAACGACCTGTAATTTTCTTTGACTGGGACGGTACCATTGCCGACAGCATGCCCCTGTGCATCGGGGAGATCAGCCTGGCGCTGGAGCGCATGGGGCTGCCCCCCATGCCCGACAGCAAGCTGATGGAGTGCAACGGCCCTACTTACGAAGAATCCGTTGCCGTGCTGGGCTTGCCCCCGGAGCGGGGCGAGGAATTCCTCCGCCTGCGCAAGGAGGCCGAAATGGAGCTGGTGCCCACGGTGCAGCAGTTCTTCCCCGGCATCCGCGAAATGCTGGAGGAGCTGCGCAGCTTTGCCGATCTGGCCATTGTGAGCAACGGCCTGCAGGAATACCTGGAGCTGTCCACCCGCGTGATGCAGGTGGAGGACGTGTTCACCCGCGTGCAGGCGCACATCCCCGGCAAAAACAAGGCCGAGGCCCTGGGGATGCTCATCGCTGAGCTTCAGCCGGAGAAGTGCGTCATGGTAGGCGACCGCCTGGGGGACATCACCGCAGGCAAGGCCAACGGCATTCCCACCGTGGCCGCCTGCTATGGCTTCGGCAACGAGGCGGAATACGCCCAGGCGGACTACCGGGCTGACTCCGCAGAGGAAATGACGGCGCTGCTGAAGAAGCTGCTGGCATAAAAAAGAGAGGCATATGCCTCTCTTTTTTTCGTTACTGTGCAAATTGTCCCGGCTGCACAAAGGTGTAAATCTCCAGCTGTGCGCCATCGGAAAGGAACACCAGGTTTCCCTTGGTGGTGTCCAGCACCTGGGTGCCGTCCATCTTGCGCTGACGGAGCAGCTTTTCCACATTGCCGCCAAAGCCGCCGGGGACGATGATGGTCTTGGGATTGATGCGTTCCAGCGCCCAGCCATCCACACAGAAGGGCTCCAGACCGTGGTGGGGGAACTGCATCACGTCCACATCCCGCAGCAGCTCTTCATGCTGTTCCATCACATCCACGCTGCGCACATAGTCGCCGGTGATCAGGAACCGGTGGCTGCCGTAGGTCAGCAGGATGTTCAGGGAATCCTTGTTGATATTGCCGCCGCCCTTGGTGTCCGTGGGGCCGACGCAGGTGATGAGCACATCGCCCAGCTGGATCTGGTCGTTGTTCACCATCTGGCGATAATAGCCTGCGGCAAAGGGCAGGTATTCCTTGTTGTAAAAGCCCTTGGAGGGGCCGTAGACCACGGTGTTCTCGTCGCCGAAGCCCGCCAGCACCCGGTTCATGTTGCGGATGTGATCCCGGTGATAATGGGTGATGATGCAGGCGTCCAGCTTGCCGATGTCCGCCGCCGCCAGGTATTCGTCCACCTTGGGGGCGGTACTTTCCTGGTCGATGCCGCAGTCGATCACAAAGGAGGTCTCGCCGCACTTGATCAGGTAACAGTTGGCGCAGCCTACATTCAGCTGATGCACCTCCAGCAGGGGCTTTTCCTCCGCCAGAGAGATTCCAAACAAAAGGGACAAGGCCACCAGCAGCGTCACCGCTGCTCTCATCATCTTTTGCATGGCTTACCTCACTGCACGGGGCGAATAAGGATCAGGGGCGTCAGCTCGTCGCCCTGGCCGCAGGGGTTGTCCTTCAATGCGTCCTGAATCTGATCATCAGTAAGGGGGAAGGCATCGCACTTGCCCAGCTGGTTCTGATCGATGTCGTTGGCGTCCATGATCACCACAGGCATCCCGGTGTTCTTGGCCATCTCGTTGGACAGCTCAACGGGGTTCTCCGGGTTGATCAGCGCCAGGGTCTTATACCGCTCGAAGCTGGAACGGAAATAGAAGCCGTCGATGCCCGCCACGCCGTGGCCGCAGATCTTGTAGAACAGGCCCTTGATGCCGAAGGGGCGGGTCACCGCGGACACAAAGGCCGCCAGCAGCACACGGGGCAGACCCACCATGTCGATGACCAGCTGGAGCTTGTAGGGCTCGTGCATGCCAACGCCCGTGGAGTTGATGCCCGCAAAGCGCGCCATCAGCTTGGCAAAGAAGCCCAGCTTCATGTCCTCCATCTTCTTCACATTGCCGGTGCACATGGCCATGACCTTGGCGGTGATGGCCACACAGTCACCTTCCTGATACAGGGGGCGGACATACTTCTCCACCAGGGCAGAGGCGTCCTCGCCCACCTCCACAAAGTGGGTCTGAATGGCAAAGCGGTCATACTGCCTGCCGTCCTTGCCGGTCAGCCGACCGCGGTCAAAATATACAATGCCGTCTTTTTCCCGGCGCTGCTCTTCCAGATTGCGGGTATCGCCCATCTCAAGTGCCTCCTTATTTGCGTCATACCATACCTGAATATTGTACAACGCTTTGCAATCCCTGTCAATTTTCTATCTTCATCAATCGCCGTGTTTTTTATTCCTTGCGCCTGCCCTGCTGCTCCTGTATAATGATTTCATTCCATATTGCAAGGATGTGACCACCCATGGCCAAGGCCGTGAAAACCAATGTGCTGCGCCACCTGGACGCCCGCAAGATCCCCTATGAGACCCGCGAATACGCCGTGGAGGACGATAACTTCGACGGCAAGCTGGTGGCGGGCAAGACCGGGCTGGACGCCAGCATGATCTACAAGACCCTGGTGCTCACCGGCGACAGGCAGAGCCACCTGGTGTGCGTGATCCCCGTGGAAAAGGAGCTTGACCTGAAGGCCGTTGCCCGAGCCAGCGGCAACAAGAGCGTGGCCATGCTGCCCCAGAAGGATCTCTTGCCCCTGACGGGCTACCTTCGCGGCGGCTGCAGCCCCATCGGCATGAAGAAGCTCTTCCCCACCTATCTGGACAGCGCAGCCGAAAAGCTGGAGCGCATCAGCGTCAGCGCAGGCGTAAGGGGCTGCCAGGTGATCCTGGCCACGGAGGCGCTCATCAGCGAAACCCGCGCCAGGCTGGCAGAGCTTTGCCGGGAATAAGCGGGAAGGAAGCATTGTGTTTCTCCGTTAAATGTAGTATAATGTATGGTGGTTTATTATTGGTGGCGTGAAAGGAGCGATCCATGAGAGAACGACTTTCCCCGCAGGAAAACCGCAGGGCGTGGCGCTATGCCGCGCTGATCGTCGTGTGTCTGGTGGCCTGCGTGGCGCTGGCCTGGCACTTCACGGCGCATCCGACCCAGGCTGTTTTCCTCCCGCCCACCAATGAAGCCGTGCTTGAGGCCGCCCAAGGCCTGGACAGCATCACCATCGACGCCGTGTTCGACCCGGAGAGCAAGCAGCTCACCGCCACCCAGGTGATGACGCTGCGCAATCCCTCCGGCCAGGCGCAGGACAGCGTGACCCTGCGCAGCTACTCCGGCGCTTACCTCAGCGAGGATACCTCCCCCGTGGCCAACGACGAGCTTTTCGCTGCCAGCTACGGCACCCGCTTTTCCACCGGCGGCTTGATCCTGGACAGCGCCGCCGTCAATGGCGAAAGGGTGCAGCACACCTGGGAGGACAGCGCGAAAACCGTCCTCACCCTGCCTGCTGACTGGCCGAAGGACGCGGACATCACCGTCACGCTGGACTACCACGTGAACATCCCCGACTGCGGCAGCCGCTTCGGCGTGCAGGAGGACATCTTCGCCCTGGGGAACGTGTTCCCCACCCTGGCGGTGTGGGAAAACGGCGACTGGCGCACGGAAGACTATGTGTCCATCGGCGATCCCTTTATGAGTGAGTGCGCCAACTGGACGGTTCGCCTCACCCTGCCCCAGGGCTACACCGTGGCCTCCACCGGGTATGCCGAGCCTGTCCGCCTGGCGGATGCCAACGTCTACACCCTGCAGGCCCAGGCCGTGCGGGACTTTGCCCTGGTGATCAGCGACCAATTCGCCACCGCCACGGGCATGGCGGACGATGTGCTTCTCATCGCCCACGCCCGGAACAAGGCCGCTGCCCAGCGCATGGTGAAGTTTGCCCGGCAGGCCATCGCCTGCTATGAAGCCCACTACGGCGAATACGTCTACCCCACCCTGACCCTGACGGAGGTCTCCTTCCCCTACGGCGGCATGGAGTATCCCCGCATGGTGATGATCGGCGGGGAGGTGATCGCTGCCCAGGGCGATGCATTGGAGATCACCGTGGCGCACGAGGTGGCGCACCAATGGTGGTACGCCATGGTGGGCAGCGACAGCTACTACCAGGCCTGGCAGGATGAATCCCTGTGCGAGTACGGGCTGATGGACTACATCGGCCGGTACTACGGCGCCTCCACCCGGGAAAGCACCGCCTTTGACCGCATTGAGACCGCCATGCGCATCACCATTCCCCGGGGCGTTACGCCGGGCAGCCCCATCGACTATTTTCAGGACTTGACCGAGTATTCCCAGGTGGTGTACCGCCGGGGCGCAGCGCTGTGGATGGCGCTGGAGAACCTGATGGGCAAGGAACAGCTGGACGCCGTCCTGCAGCAATACGTGCAGGACTTCCGCTTCGGCCTTGCCACCCGCCAGCAGCTGACGCAGCTGCTTTCCCAGGCGGCAGGTCAGGATCTCACCGCCCTGATGGAGGACTATCTGGATACCTATATCAGCAATTGACACGAAAGGAACTGTACCCATGAAGCTTGAACCCACCAACGCCGTGATCCTCATCCCCTCCCTGGAGCCGGACGAGCGCCTGCCCGTATACGTCCGCGCCCTGATGGACAAGGGCTTCTCCCGCTTCGTGATCGTGGACGACGGCTCCAGCGAAAAGTATCAGGACATCTTCAGCCGCCTGGCCGCCATGGAGGGCGTTACCGTGCTGCACCACGAGGTGAACAAGGGCAAGGGCGTGGCGCTGAAGACCGGCTATGCCCACATCCAGCAGGCCATGCCGGACGCCAGCGGCGTGATCACCGCCGATGCCGATGGCCAGCACACCGTGGACGACTGCTGGCAGCTGGCCGAAGCCCTGGCCGAGGGCAAGGACGAACTGTACCTGGGCAGCCGCGACTTCAACCTGGACAACGTGCCGCCCAAGTCCCGCTTCGGCAACAAGATCACCTCAGCGGTGTTCAAGCTGCTCTACGGGCAATGGCTGCCGGACACCCAGACCGGCCTGCGCGCCTTCCCCTTCCGTCGGCTGGGCTTCATGCAGCAGGTGAAGGGCGACCGCTTTGAATACGAAATGAACGTGCTCATCGCCTGCGCCCGCGCCAATATCCCCATGGTGCCCATCACCATCGAGACCATTTACGAGAATGAGAACGCGGGCACCCACTTCCATCCCATCCGGGACAGCTACCGCATCTACAAGGTGATCCTGGGCAGCTTCATCCTGTTCATGGGGGCATCCATCATCTCCTTCCTGATCGACAACGGCGTGTTCGCCATCCTGGAGAATTTCATCCTGGCAGGCATGGGTACCGGCCGCGAGATCCTCAGCACGGTGATCGCCCGCGCCATTTCCGCCCCCTGCAATTTCCTTTTGAACAAGAACTTCGTGTTCAAGGCCAAGGGCGACAAGCAGACCTTCATCCGCTACGTCATCCTGGCGGTGTGCCTGCTGCTGGTTTCCGCCGTGGGCGTTGAGCTGATCGTGAAGCTGCTCCACTTCGCCCCCGCGCTGGCCTCCATTGTGAAGCTGGTGGTGGATGCGCTGCTGTATCTGGTGAGCTACCGGGTGCAGAACCGCTGGGTGTTCCGCGAGGAGGACAGCCATGAATAAGCTGAAGAACCTGCTCCTGACGCTGCTGGCCGCGGTGCTTCTGGTGGGCTTCGCCGTGGCGATCCCCTCCCCCGACCTGAAGCCGGAAGCCCAGGAATCCTACATGAACGCCGGCCCCGCTGACTTGGACGACGAATATGCTTTCCTTTTCGAGTAATACTGGAGGTACTGATATGCGCAAGCTTGCCGCGATGCTTCTCTGCGCGATGCTCCTGCCCTGCTTTGCCACGGCGGAGATCGCCTTCTCTTCCCTGCCCATCGATATCAACACCCCCGGCCATGTAGCCGATCCCGCCAACTTTACCGAGTCCACCTACGAGGATCCCAGCATCTCCGTGCAGATGGAGCGCGTGTGGGTGGGTGAAGCCCACTTCAACGTGGCTCGCGTGAAGATCGCCGATGCCTCCCAGCTGCGCACCGCCCTGGCTGGCCCCTTCGGCAAAAAGACCAATCGCATTTCCACCATTGCCAAGAACAACAACGCGGTGGTGGCCATCGGCGGCGACTACTGCACCAATGAGGAAGGCGGCTTCGTGGTCCGCATGGGCGAGACCTACCGCAAAAAGCCCATCAAGACCCGCGATATGCTCATCACCGATGAGAACGGCGATTTCCACATCCTCAAGAATTCCGATGCCACCCTGCTCCAGGCGCTGATGCAGGAGCACACCCTGATCAACGTGTTCAACTTTGGCCCCGCCCTGGTCATCGACGGCCAGCTGCAGGAGATCAGCAAGGACTACCGCTACAACCCCAATGGCCTGGAGCCCCGCTGCGGCATCGGCCAGGTGGGCCCGCTGGAATACGTGCTGGTGGTGGTGGACGGCGGCAAGGATCGCCCTGTGACCGTCACCAATGCCGATGGCACCAAGCAGAAGTCCTACGGCTGCAAAACTGCCACCCTCGCCCAGTTCCTGTATGACCAGGGCTGTCAGCAGGCCTATAACCTGGATGGCGGCAACAGCGCCCTGATGGTTTTCGGTCAGGAGAACTTCTCCACCAAGACGGTGAAATCCGAGCGTTCCGTCAGCGACATCATCTACTTTGCCACCGCCATCGACTTTGGCCTGGATGATACGAAGGAGTAAGCCATGAGTGCCACCCTGTTCACCCTTTTCGGTGTGCCTGTGACCGGCTATGGCCTGGGCGCAGCCGCCGCGCTGCTGCTAAGCCTTATAGCCTGCCTCTTCTATGCCCGCAAAACCGGCCTGGCCTATGGCGCCTTTATCCGGCTGGCGGTCGTGGCCATTCCGCTGTGCTGGCTCATGTCCCGCCTGGTGTATGTGCTGGCCAACTGCACCTATTACCTCATCACCCTGTCCAACCCCGTGCTGGCGCTGCATTTCTGGGATGGCGGCTACTCCGCTGCCGGTGCGGTGATGGGCTTGATCCTGGCGGGCTTCCTGGCTGAAAAGTGGAGCCGCCTACCCCATGGCTCCCTGATGGACGCCATGGCCTATGGCCTGCCCCTTGGCCTGGTGGTGATCCGCACCCTGGAGGGCGGCACCAACCTGGGTCTTGGCCGCACCGTTACCTACGAGTGGCTGTATTTCCTGGGCGTGGAGGACGGCTATGGCGATCTTGTCCACCCGGTTTACCGCTACGAGGCAGCCACCGCGCTGATCATCCTCGCAATCCTGTCTATTTGGCTCTGTAAGCGCCGCTGGCGTGTTCGCAAGGGTGACACCTGTCTTGTGTCCCTGACGCTCCTGGGTGCCTTCCAGGTCGTTTTAGAGAGCCTGCGCAACGATGGCCACATGGTGGTGCATTTTGTCCGCATCCAGCAGGTGCTGGCGCTGGTGGCGCTGGTAGTGGCCTTTGCAGTGTTCACCACCCGGCTCTACCGCCTTGGCGGCATGAAAAAGAGCCACCTGCTTGCGCTGTGGCTCGTGACGATCGTATGTATCGGCTTGGGCATCTTCATGGAGTTCCGCGTGGATCGCGGCTCGCTGAAGCTTGTGTACTATGCTGTGATGATCCTGTGCATGGCGCTCATCGCCACCATGGCGCTGGTGAGCCGCCGCAAGGCTGAACGGCTGAGTTAATCCTTCCGGTTGGGGCAGTCCTTCTTGCAGCCCTTGCAGGTATCCAGGCACAGATCCTCGCCCCGCAGCAGCATGGGCTGCTGACCGTCGGTGGCATCGCCTTCGGGCTGGAAGCCCAGCTTGGCAAAGAAGCCCGTCACATCATTGGGCGAAACCAGCCGCAAAAGCCGCGCCGCATGGGTCTCGGCCTTGAAGAGCAAAAGGCGCAGCGTCAGATCGCCCAGGCGGCGGCCGCGCAGCTCCGGCAGCACGGCAATGTCCCCCAGCCAGAAGGCGCCCTCCCGCCACCACAGGCGGCCCGTGGCAGCCGGCTCCCCGGCAAACCACACCAGCACGTTCCAGGACTCCTTGTCCATGTCATCCCGGCCGCGGCCAAACACCTTTTCACGAATCGCAAACGCCTCGGCCGCATCCGCGCCGGGCTGGAACCACTTGCCTTCAACCATTGCACCCATCCCTTTCAGAGGAGGAAATATCCCATGGAGCGAGAGAAGATCGACCGCATCAACGAACTGGCCCGCAAAAAAAAGACCGTGGGTCTCACCCAGGCCGAGGCCGAGGAACAGGCCATCCTCCGCCGTGAATACCTTGATGGCTTCCGCGCCAATATGGAGGACATCCTGAAGAACACGGTGATCCAGCGCCCCGATGGCACCAAGGCGCCCCTGCAAAAGAAACGCCCTAACTAATAGTATACAAGAGCGGCCTGTGAAAGTCAAATAAAAAACTTTGGCAAAAACTATTGCCAAAATGGCCATCTGTGTGTATAATAAAGGTGCACCAAGGGAAGAAGAATAAAGAACAAAGAGCCGCTTCCCCGGCAGCCATCGATCCCCCGACGGAATAACCGCACGACCGATGGTAAACCCTTGATCCCAGGCAAGCCTGTTATCATACAAGCCCCTGGCTGCCGGCTGAAAGCGATTGAAGAAAGAGGTGATCCCGTTGTACGAAGATGAAAACGAATCCCTGGACATCATCGAGATGACTGACGACGAAGGTAATACCATTTTGATGCAGGTTGTTGACTATTTCTTCTACAATGGCGAGGAATACGTGATCCTGACCGACAGCATCGACGATGATGATTGTGACTGCGAAGAATGTCACCACGAGCATGAGCATGATGAACAGTGCGCCTGCGGCTGCGAAGACATCGATGAGACCGAAGAAATCACCTGCTACATTATGAAGGTGATCCAGTCCACCGTGGACGGTGAAGAGGTCGAAGAGTTCGTTCCCGTGGAAGACCAGGCACTCGAGGCCAAGCTGATCGAAATCGCCTCCACCAAGCTCAACGCTGAGGACGACGAAGAGTAACCCCTGCCCTTTCTTTCAACTGAATACGGTACCTGCGCGGATGGCAGCGGCCATCCGCTTTTTTGTGTCCTCGAAATGGCAGAGCCATTTCGAGGAGTTTGCACTCTTTCGCTGGTCGCTTACGCTCCCGGTCGCGAAAGAGTGTAAGGAATGTTTTCCGCAAGCGGAAAACGCCCCGCCCCGGCGGCAAAGCCGCCGGATACGATTACAGTCCTGGCGGACGGCTGATTTTGGTTGTTCTGCACTTTTGGTCTTTTCTATGCTTCTACTTCATATTTTCCCGCCGATTCACCCTGATTTCACCCGACTCGCGGTCGGTTCTTCACAATTGTTTTGTACAATTCTGTGGAAAACTCTGTGGATAATGTGGAAAACTATGATTGAATCCATCAGCTTCCCATGTGGATAATTTGTGAAGAACCGACCCGACAAAATGCAACATCTTCCCGCAAACCCTGCTATTTCAACCTTTTTGCAAAACCGACCCGAGCTCCATTCGTCACAATTCGCTTTTCCCCAGCACAATCCACAGACGGCGGTCGGTTTGCTTATCCACAATGTGGACAACTTATTACGGAATTTCATGCCCAAAACACAATAGCGGCGCAGCTTTTTTGCAACAAAGCTGCGCCGCCGGATGTTTCAGTTTTACTTAATGGAGGTGATCTCCTTGGGTACAAAGCCGGAGAAGGTGGTGCATTCCGCATCGCTGGTCAGGGTGATATCGCCGCCCCGGTCGTTCAGCACCTTCTTCACAATGAACAATCCCATGCCGTGCCCCGCCGCCTTGGTGGTGATGCCCGCATTGAAGATGGTCTTCTGGCTCTTCAGGGGGATCATGGGGCCGTTGTTGCTCACGCTGAAGCGGAAGGACTTCAGGTCTTCGGTCAGCGTCACCGTCAGCTGCCTGTCGGTCACTTCCTCCAGGGCGTCGATGGCGTTGTCGATCAGGTTGGACAGCACCTTGCACATTTCCCAGCCGGGGATGGGCAGATCCTTCCACGCGGACTGGATGTTCAGCCTGACCTTCACGCCTTCCTTTTCGCAGGCGGCCAGCTTCACCTGGAGCAGCGCGTTGATGGCCGGGTTGGCGGTCTTCATCACCCGGCTCACGGAGGTGATGGCGCCGTACACCTTCTCGATGTAGGCATTAGCCTCCTGGTACTCCTCCATCTCCATCAGGCTGTACACCACCTGCAGGTGGTTCAGAAAGTCGTGCCGCTGGGAGCGCAGGGTGTTGTTCAGGGTGGTCATGGCCTGGATGGTGTCGTCCATGTCGTCCAGCTGGTGCATCAGCTTACGGGTGGAGAAGGCCTCGCGGATGTCCACCACCCCACCCCAGATCACCACGCAGGCCGCTATGGCCAGAATGTAGCGCGCCATGGGCAGGTGCATCACCGTTTCCGGCATCACCAGCATGTAGATCACGATCACCACGATCAGCCCTACCTGCAAGCCGTTGGTCACCACCGCCATTTTGAAGGCTTTGTTGGTGTTCACGTCACGTTTGATGGGCTTCACTTCTTCATCCCTCCTCTCGCCTGCTGGTTTTTGAGGATGGTCGCCTCGTGTCCCATTTCCGTGGGCTGATAATACTTTTTGCCCTTGACCTCCGGGGGCATGTAATCCTGCTGCACCCAATGCCCGGGGAAATCGTGGGGATACAGATACCCCTCGCCGCTGCCGATGCGCACATGGCCCGCGTAGTGGGTGTCCCGCAGGTGCACCGGCACCGGGCCGAAGCCGCCCTTCTCCGCATCGGCCATGGCGGCGTCCACGGCGCTGCTTACGCTGTTGGACTTGGGGCTTTCGCACACGGCGATAATGGCCTGGGCGATGGGCAGCCGTGCCTCCGGCATACCCATGGTTTCCAGGGCGGTGGCCGCAGCGGCCGCCTGCAAAAGCGCAATGGGGTTGGCCACGCCCACGTCCTCGCTGGCATGCGCCAATATGCGCCGCACGATCAGCCGCGGATCCACCCCCGCGTAGTTCAGCCGGGCGAACCAGGCCAGCGCCGCATTGCTGTCCGACCCCCGCAGGGACTTGCAGAACGCGCTGAGCATATCGTAATACAAGCTCTCGTCGCACCGCAGCATGGGCTTCTGGATGCTCTCCTCCGCCACGGCCAGGTCAACATGGATCACGCCGTCCTCGTCCGCAGCGGTGGTCAGCACCGCCAGCTCAATGGCGCCCAGCGCGGCGCGGGTATCGCCATTGGCAATGCGGGCAATGTGCCGCAGGGCGTCCTCCTCCGCCTGAATGCGCAGGCTGCCGTAGCCCCGCTCCGCATCCGTCAGGGCGCGGCGCATGGCCGTCAGCACGTCCTTCTCCTGCAAGGGATAGAACTGAAACACCCTGCACCGGCTGACAATAGCCGGGGTCATGGCCACCATGGGGTTCTCCGTGGTGGAGCCGATGAAGCGGATGATACCCTTCTCAATGGCGGGCAGAATGCTGTCGCTCTGCGCCTTCGACCAGCGGTGGCACTCGTCCAGCAGCAGGTAAGTGGGCTGGCCATACAGGCTGCGGCGCTCCTGCGCCTGCTTCAGCACCTCACGCACGTCCGCCACGCCGCTGGTCACCGCGTTCAGCTGCACAAAGTTGGCCTTTGTCGCCCTGGCAATGATGGACGCCAGCGTGGTTTTGCCGCACCCGGGCGGCCCAAAGAAGATGGAGGAAGTCAGCCTGTCCGCCTCGATCGCCCGGCGCAGCAGCCTCCCCTTCCCCACCAAATGCTCCTGTCCAATAAACTCCTCCAGCGTCCTCGGCCTCATCCGATCCGCCAGCGGCGCGTCATCCTGTGTGAATAGATCCATGGTACCTCCCTCATGCAGCGTGCGAGAGGGCGGCTTTTTCTGAGAAAAAGCCCCCTCTCGCGCTCTCCCCGAAAAAGCAGCGACTTTCGCCTACAATGCACATCAAATAAACTTGATTACAATTGCGATAATGATGATTTGCAGCACCAGTAAAGCGGGGAAGCCAAGTTTGAAATACCAATGCTTTGTCTTATGCCGGAAGGCAAACATCCCCAGCGTGCCGCCCAGGCCGCCGAACAGGCCGGTGACCAGGAACAGTGTGGCCTCCTTGATGCGCCACTTGCCCGCCTTGGCGCGGTGCTTGTCAATACCCATCAGCGCGAAGGCCAGCACGTTCATCACAATAATGGCCAGCCAAACGATCTTATCCAGCATGAATGATCCTCTCCCCCGGCTTCATGGTGCCGGGCTTCAGCGTTGGGGTAATGTGCCGCGTGCTGCTGCGCCCGCGCGGGTCAGCATACCGCGGATGCCGGTGAACGCGCCGCTGGGGCGTGATCATCCGGCGGTTGAACAATTCGCTCTGCGCCTGCTCCACTGTGGGTGCGCCCACCTCGTTGGAGGCACGCACCAGCTGCGGCGGCCTGCCGCTGAGCCAAATGGCAGGCACCAGTTGTTCCAGCCCATGCTGGGCAATGTACAGATAGGGGCTTTCCGGCCTTTCCGGCGCCTGAGTAATGCGGTGGGGCTGGTTCATCCATTCCACCAGCGCGTTGGTGAAGGCCATCAACCCGATCTGCCCGATGATCTCCGCGATCTCGCTCTGATGCGCCGCCACCCGCTGCATATCCATGGGTTTTCCCGCCATGGAGGCATAGGCCGCCGCCATATTTCTGCACACATAGCGCGCCAGCACCTCTGCCTTGGAATCCGCCGCTGTCAGCAGCCGTTTCACCGGCAGCCGCACGCCCATGGCGCCCAGCGCGGCGATCATATCCTCCGGCGTATAGCTGGCCAGCACCTTGATATAAGCGGTGGTCACCTCAATGCCCGATGGCGCGTCCGTCATGTGCCGCAGCACCCGCGCCACCAGTTGCCTGCTGCGGCAGGCGTCCTCGTCCGTGCGCCAGGTATAGCACGCCCGGCGCAGCGTCTCATTCGTTGGATAAATCAGGCACACGCCCAGGTGCACCTGCGCACCCATGCGGGTCACCAGATCCTCGCCATTCTGCACATGATACAGGGGATACGCCGATGGGTCATCCACCGCCAGCCCGCTCATCACCGAGGGAGCCGCAAAGCCGTAGCCCACCATATTCCGCGGCAGCACGCCATCCTGCGTGATCTTGTGGTGAGCATACACCTGCACCAGCGCCGCGCCCTGGCTGTGGCCTGTGAGCCACAGGCTGAAGCGGCTGTTGGGGCTGCGCATTTCCTCCAGGATGTGCCGCAGCGTCAGCTTCTCTAAGCCCAGCTCCTGCGCCGTTTCCGGAAAGTCGATCTCCCCTTCGTTTTCTTCAAACTGCCTTGTCAGCTGCAAAAAGCCCTGATGCACGCCTTCCTCGGCCGCCATGCGGAAGTTGGGCATCCAGTCGTACAGTCTTTCGCCGGTGCCCATAAAGCTGATGGCCACCACATACCGCCCAAGGGGCGCAGGGTGGAGCATCACCAGCGCCTTGCCGGTGTCGCTCTTCTCCCGCTGCCGCAGCGCGCCCATCACCTCGCCCAGGGGATTCCCGCCCCTGATGCGCCGGCGCACACGGAACATCCGCCAGGCGCTGGCCAGCCGCTGCATCCCTGTCTTTTCACCTATCTCCACGCCGTCGGTCAGATCACCATCCACCTGAATGGTCACATCCCGCCAGCCCGCCTGCAGCCATTCCTCCACATCCATGCGATAGGTCGCCTGCGCCAGCCTGGCCGACATCTCCACCGCCTCCACCGAAAGCGGCGGCCGCAGCTTCCCCCACGGATCGCTCTCCCACGCCCCCATAAGAGGCGTCACATTGCTTAAATCTACCATTCTTTTTCCTGAAACCTGCGGTTTCAAACTTCCCTTCCTGTAGGTTGTTTCGCCTTCGGCGACCAAAGGGGCTTTGCCCCTTTGGAAACCCTACCAGAGGCTCTGCCTCTGGACTCCGCTTAAGGGTCTTCGACCCTTAAGAATCCCTTTCGGGGATGGCCGTGGATGCGCACATAAGCAGGGGTCACGCCGCGCTCTGGGCGCGCCGCGACGCAGGGAAAGTAAGGTTCCACCTCATCCGGCCTTCGGCCACCTTCCCCTCAAGGGGAAGGCTTTTGCATGGTCACGCCTTGGCTTCCCCTTGAGGGGAAGCTGTCGCCGCAGCGACTGATGAGGTGGAAAGCCGCACATCCACCCAGCTGCTTCCCTGCGCACTTGTAGGGGCGAACTGTGTTCGCCCGCTTGTTGCAGCCGCACGCTGTTGGCTCCTTTTGCACACGCAAGCACTGACTGAGAGGGTTCACTCCTGCCCCTCATCGCCCCTCTTATAATCCGCCGAAAGAATCCTCTCCTTCTCCACCTCAAACGCACCCTTGGGCCGCAGACACGTAAACGCCACGGTGGTTTCCGTCACCCCCGTGATCTGCGCATTCACCTGCTTCATGCTGCCGTCATCCGCGAAGAAGATCAGCCGGATGGGCCGCTGCTTTTCCAGCGAGTACCGCAAAAATCGTTCCATGTCAGCCCTCCGGCACCTTGTAAATGGTGGCCTCGTAGTTCTCGAACACCACGTCGAACAATTCATCCAGCGCCGCCTCGTCCACGGCGTAGTCGCTGCGCTCGTAGCTGCTGACGTAGATGTAGTCCACGTCATACTTCGCCAGCACGCTTGCATTGCCCGCAGGATCAGTCAGGAAGGCCTCGATGTCCTCCTTGCGCTCATCGGTGTCAAAGCCGTGGTAATACAGCCACAGGTCGGGGCCGCACACCGTGGTGCGCCCGCCAATGCTGCTCACCGGGTTCAGGTGCTGCGTGCCGGAGAGGAACACGCTCCCCTCCTCCGTGTTGTCCCGGGCGTATTCCCCGGCCTCCACCGCATAGTGGTTGAAGGCCTGATAGCTGCTCACGCACTCGCGCCACAGCGTCAGCCCGGCGGAGAGGAACACCACCACCGCCGCCGCTGCGGCCATCACCGGGCGGGCGCGCATCCCCTTCATGCGATGCCACACGCTCCGGCACCAGTTGGCCACGATCATGCAGCAAAGCAGCCATGCCAGGTACAGGAGCTTATTGTTGTCATAGGGGTTGGGCTGGAAGCGGATCAGTTCCGCCACAATGATGATCACCGCCGCGCCGGAGAAGATGCGCCGGGTGTGCCTGTCCCTTTCGATCACCGCCAGGATCAGTGCGATCACCGGCAGGCCGATGTTTTTCACATAGAACCACAGGTAGAAGTCCCGCAGCTCGCCGTTGCCATAAGGGTTGTTCACCCAGTTGAACCACAGCTTGATGAAGCTGTTGCTCTCCCCGCCCTGAAACACCTGGGCAAAGGTGAACAGCACCAGCTGCGGCACGGAAAGCACCGCCGCAATAGCGCCATAGCGCAGGTATCGCCGGAATTGTGCGCCCCGCTCCTCATCGTGGAGCATATCATACACCAGCATACCCACCGAGCAAAGCGCCAGCGCCACAAAGGAGTGGGTGTGGATCAGCGGCAGCGCGCCGCCCCACACACCCAGCAGCACCTCGCCGCGAACGCTGCCCAGCGTTTCCCGCTTGCCGGGATCAAAGCAGGTGTACAGCAGGTAGAAGCAGGGGATCACCATGCACCAGCCGCCCAGCAGCGTCCGCTGGGGGATCATCAGGTCGGCGATCACATTGCTCCAGCGCAGGTTGTTGGGGTCGGGCTGGTTGGTGGGCGTTTTGTAATACCCCGTCAAGATGTTCTCCACCCGATCCACCAGCGTCAGCGTGCCGTCCGCCTCGCGCCCGGCCGCCTGGTCGAAATCGTACAGGAAGCCCAGGCCGCCGTTGAGGAAGAACAGCAGCGCAGCCAGCACCACGGTCTTTTTGCCCAGGGTCATTTCCCTGGCCAGGATCATCACGCCCAGGTAGCACAGCGCCATCATCAGCGTGCCGGGGAGGATCAGCGCCAGCTGCAGGCTGCAGCCCATCAGGTAAAAGGAGGTGGAGAGGCTGTCCATCAGGAAGGGGTACGAGAGCTGCTGACCGGGATAGAAGGGGTAATCCGGCGGGAAGGCCGCATTTTTCAGCCCGGTGATGAAGCTCATGTGCATGGGCAGGTCGCCATAGGTGCTTTGTCCCACGTTCCAGTTGCCCGCCGCATCCACCCGTACCATGTGGGTATATTGCAGGTAACCGGAGAGGATGGTCAGCGGCAGCACCACCCACAGGCATTGTTTCAGCAGCTGGGTTTCCCGCTCGTCCCACCGGGAAACAGAACGCCTGTCCCGCAGGAGAAAGCACCCGCCCGTCGCAAGCGCCAGGGGGATCAGCGCCACCCAATGTGCTGCCAGGGTAAAGTCTAAGGCAAAGGCACACAGCGCCGGGAGCCACATCATCAGCAGCAGTCCCAGGCTCGCGCCCAGCCAGACCCGCGCCATGGGCGAATGCCGTGGCAGCAGCCACCGCACCATCAGCACACCGCACGCCAGATAAACCGCCAGATACACACCTGCCAACACAGCTTGTCCCCCTAAAATGGAATGTTCAACAAAAATAACGCGCGCGGGGAAGAAAACGCTCCCTTCCCCGCGCAAAATTGGTTACTTTTTCAGATAGGCCGTCAGCAGCTTCAGCGCGGCGTCCATGTCGCGCATATCAATGGTCTCGCAGGCGGAATGCACATACCGGCAGGGAATGGAAATGGTGCAAACCGGGATGCCGCCGCGGGAGGTCTGCATAGCGCCGGCGTCCGTGCCGCCGAAGGGCAGCACCTCGCGCTGGGTCTTCACACCGGCGGCCTCGCCGCAGGCCAGCAGCTCGTCACGCAGGGCAGGATTGGAAATGCTGGCGCGGTCCATCACCTTCACGGCACAGCCCTCGCCCAGCTTGATGGCGGGCAGCTTCACCTCGGGGGTATCGCCCCAGGCGGTCACATCCAGGGCAATGCCCACGTCAGGCTCCATGGCAAAGGAGGCCACCTTGGCACCGCGGCAGCCCACTTCCTCCTGCACGGAGAACACGGCGATCACGGTGTCCTTGGTCTCGCCCACAGTCTGGAGCAGCTTCACCAGCAGGGCACAGGCACAGCGGTCGTCCATGGCGGGGGAAGCCACGCGGTTTTCGCCCAGGCGGAAGCAATCCGGCGCGTACACAGCCACATCGCCCAGCTGAACCTTCTTCTCGGCCTCTTCCTTGCTCTCTGCGCCGATATCGACGAACAGGTTTTTCATGGCCTTGGCGCCCTGCACGGGCTCGCAGACCACCACGCCCTCCACGCCGTTTGCAAACACCACATGGCGGGTCAGGCTCACGTCGATGCCGATGCCGCCCACGTTGGTCACCCGCAGGAAGCCTTCCTTCTCGTAGCCGGTCACGATGAAGCCGATGTGATCCATATGGGCGCTGAACATGATCTTCTTGCCGTTGGGGTCGGTACCCTTCTTCACGCAGATCAGGTTGCCCATGGCGTCGGTCTCCATGGTATCCACATAGTCCTTCACTTCGACCCGGATGGCGGCGGCCACAGGCTCTTCCAGGCCGGAGGGGCCAACAGGCTTGAGAACCTTCTTCAAAATATCAAACATCGTGTATCTCTCCTCTTCAGATGCTCTTCAAGAGAGCCTTGGTCAGTGCCAGCTGGCTTTCCACGTCGCTGTATTTCACCACGGAGGACGGGCTGTGGATGTACCGGCAGGGCACGCTGAGCACCACCACGGGCATACCGCCCCGGGCGCGCTGCATGCTGCCGCCATCGTTGCCGCCGGAAACAGAGCGCTTCACCTGGCAGGTCAGGCCGTTCTTTTCAGCCACCTCGATGGTTTGGCGGAACAGGCTGCGGTTGGCAATGGAGCTGCCATCCATGAAGGACACGCACACGCCCGCGCCGGTATTGCAGACCTGCAGGGTCTCCGGCACATCGCCCAGGTCATTGCAGGTGGTGCCTTCCAGCACGATGCCCATGTCCGGATCCAGCGCAAAGGCCGCACCCTTGGAGCCGCGGCAGCCGGTTTCCTCCTGAGAGGCGAACACGCAGATCACGTCGCAGTCGTAGTCATCCTCCAGCACCCGCAGCAGGTTGAAGATGCCCACGCGGTCGTCCAGCGCCTTGGCGGAAACATAGCCATCGCCAAACTCCACATAATCCGTATCGAAGCAGATGTAGGTACCCTTGGGTGCCTTGGCCTCCGCTTCCTCGCGCTTCTTGGCGCCGATGTCCACATAGATGTCGCTGTACCCCAGCACACGCTGGCGGTCGGCAGCGGACTGGAGGTGGATGGCCATAGCTCCGATGATGCCCGGCACCTTGTCGTCGCCCACGGTGACCCGCTTGGAGATGATCACCCGGGGATCCACGCCGCCCACGGGAGCCACCCGCAGGAAGCCGTCCTCCGTGCAGGAGGTCACGATGAGACCCACCTCGTCCATGTGGGCGGAGAGCATCACCCGCTTGCGGGGTTCTGCGCCCTTGCCAGTCTTTACCGCCACCACATTGCCCATGCGGTCGATGGAGGTGGTCACACCGGCGTAGTTCTTCAGTTCGTCCAAGAGCGCCCGGCGCATGGCCTGCTCGTGGCCTGCGGGAGCGTTGAATTCAGTCAGCCATTTCAGATCCATAGGTCATCCTCCCATCCCGCGTCCAGCTCGCTGAGGAAGTGAGCGATCAGCCGTCCGCCCTCCTTCAGCGCCTGCAGGTCGATGGTCTCCACGGTGGTGTGCATATACTTCAGCGGCAGGGAAAGCAGCACCGTGGGAACGCCAGCGCGGGCAATGCCCACCTCGTCCGCATCGGTATAAGTGCTGCGGGAGCTGACCGCCGTTTGCAGCTTCACGTGATGCTCCTTGGCGCAGTTCATCAGCCGATCCAGCAGCTTGGGCTGAATGTAGGGGCCAATGGTAGCGCACAGGCTGTCGCCCTCCACGGTGGTATCCGGGCGGCTGCCGGGGATGGTGGCATGATCCACGTCCAGCGCCACCGCCAGGTCAGGATCGATGGCAAAGGCCGCCGTCATGGCGCCCATGGAGCCAACCTCCTCCTGGGTGGAGCCAACGAAGTACACATCCGCATCGCAATGCAGCTTGCTGAGGCGCTCCGCTGCCACCAGCAGGATGCCCACGCAGGCGCGGTCGTCCATGGTCTTGGCCGCCACCTGACCGTTCAAAAGCTCCGTCAGCGGCACATTGAAGGTCACCAGGTCGCCAATGCGCACCAGCTCCTTCACCTTGTCGCCGGGCAGACCCACATCCACATAAAGATCCTTGGCATTATAATTCTTCTGGCGATCCTCCGCCGTCAGCAGGTGGGGCGGCAGCGCACCGATGGTGCCAAACAGCTTCTCCTTGCCATGCACCCATACCCGGCAGGCAGGCAGAATGCGGGGATCCACACCGCCCACATTGCCCAGGCGGATGCTGCCGTCGTCCTCAATGCCCACCACCATCAGACCGATCTCGTCCATGTGGGCGCAGAGCATCACCTTGGGGCCATTGCCCTTCTTGTGGGCGATGACATTGTTCATCTTGTCGATGGTCACCTCATCCACAAAAGGACGGAACTGCTCGGCAAAATACGCCGCGATCTCCATTTCCTGTCCGCTGGGGCCCAGCTTGCCCGCAGCCTCCGACAGTACCTTCTGTATGTCCATGCTTTTCCTCCTTGTCAAATTTCTTTTTATTATATCACATACTCGCCCTCCGGGCAAGCCAAAGGGGCGTTGCCCCTTTGGAAACCCCACCAGAGGAGGCTTTGCCTCCTCTGGACTCCTCCACGAAGGGTCTTCGACCCTTTCGAAACCCGTGCGGGGAGGGCGTTGGACGCGCATATAAGCAGGGGTCACGGCGCGAATACGGTCGCGCCGCGACGCAGGAAAGCTGCGTTCCACCTCATCCGGCCTCACGGCCACCTTCCCCTCAAGGGGAAGGCAAGGCGTATGCCCACCGCATAGGCTTCCCCTTGAGGGGAAGCTGTCCCGAAGGGACTGATGAGGTGGAACGTCGCAGCCTCTGCCCAGCCTCACCCGTCCCCGCCCACACTCTCAATTCCGAATTCCGCATTCCGAATTCCGAATTCAAAAAGATGCCTCCGCATCTTTCTGCATCGGCATCTTTTTGCATCACTTATTCAGCCATTCCACAATGGCGGCCACCGCAACGTCTTCCTCTGCGCCGTCGGCCACAAGCATCATGTCAGCCTGTTCCTCCACGCTCAAGGATAAAAGCCCCAGCATGGATTTGGCGTTCACCAGCTTCTGATTGTGTTCGATCATCACCCGGCAGTCATACCGGTTGGCGATCTGCACCAGCTGTGCGGCGCTGGTACGGTTCAGCGGCTGCCCTGCCGGAAAGGCAATGGGCTGTTTAATCATTCGTGCTCCCCCTTTCGTTTGTTTGAATGGGCAACGTGGCCCTAATTTCCTTTGCAATGTCCATCAGGCGGCGCATCCGGTGGTTCACACCGCTCTTGCCCACCGGCGGATCCATCAGCTGCCCCAGCTCGTTCAGGCTCAGGGAGGTATGCTCCAGCCGCAGCCGGGCGATCTCCTGCAAGCCCGGCGGCAGGGTGAACAGTCCCCGCTGAATGGAGATCAGCTTGATGGCCTCGATCTGCTCGTCGGCGGCGTTGAGCATCCGCTCGGAGTTATGCTCGTCGCAGTTGGAGGCGCGGTTGGCGCCCGCCCGCATCTGCTTGGTGATGCGGATGTTCTCCATCTCCAGCACCGCCTGGCTGGCACCCATCAGCGCCAGCATATCGGCGATCTGCTGCGCGCCCTTCAAATACATCACGTTTTGCCCCTTGCGCACATGCTCATGCACCGGCAGGCCGGATTTATCCAATAGCTTCGCCAGCGTCTGCCGCAGGCTCTGATCCTCGGCCACCCACTCGAAGTGATAGCTCTTTTCCGGATTGGTCATGGAGCCGCAGCCCAGGAATGCGCCCCGCAGGAACGCCCTGCGGCAGCATTGGCGGGTCATGGGGTGGCGGGGGGCGGTGCGCTTCAGGCTGATGTTCCCCTCCTCGTCCCGCTCCATCATGTGCAGGGCGATGAGCAGCGTCTGCGAGTCCTGATCCCCCAGGGTCAGCACGCAGCTGCGGCGGCCGCCCAACCGGGCGTGCTGAACAAAATGCAGCCGGGCGGTAATGTTCAGCTGGGTGCGCAACAGAAGAAAAATACGGCGGGCCAGGGCAGCATTTTCCACACGATAGGTCACCTGCACACGCCCCAGGCCGCGCAGCGCCAGGCTGCCGGAGGTCTGCGTCAGGGCGGAAAGCTCGCTCAGAATGCAGCAGCTTTTGCCCAGGGGCAGGCGGATCAGTTCATCCTTGGCCGTGGAGGAAAAGGACATAGGTACTCCTTATCAATCGTCATCTCTGATGCCGTTCTTCCACCGTGCCTGCTCTATCTCCAGGTCGCGGTGGGTGGCGGTCACCTCGTATTTCAATTCACGCAGTCGATGCGCAATGGCCTCTGCAATGGCCACGCTGCGGTGCTGGCCGCCGGTGCAGCCAATGCCGATCATCAGCCGGTGCTTGCCCTCTTCCTGATAGTGGGGCAAAAGGAAGCCCAGCAGGTCGGTGATCTTCTGCATGAACTCCTCCGTCACCGGATGATCCATCACGAAATGGCGCACGTCCTCATCCAGCCCGGTCTGATGCCCCAGCCCTTCGATGTAGAAGGGATTGGGCAGGAAGCGCACATCGTACACCAGGTCGGCCTGGCGGGGCAGGCCGCGCTTGAAGCCAAAGGACATGACCTCCACCCGCAGGGGAATGCTCTCCCCGTCCGTTTTCACAATGGACAAAAGCTTCTTTTGCAGCTGCTTCGGCTTCAGGCCGGAGGTGTCGATCACATAATTGGCGATCTCCCGCAGGGGCTGCAGGCGTTCCCGCTCCTGGGCAATGGCCTCGGTGAGGCTCACCCGGGCGCTGGACAGAGGATGCTCGCGCCGGGTCTCCTTGTAGCGGCTCATAAGAACATCGTCGCTGGCCTCGATAAAAATGGTCTCGATGTGATGACCCAGCGTCCGTGCCTCGCTGATGAGCCTGCTCACCGCTTCCGCGTCGAAGAACTCGCCGCTGCGCACGTCAACAGCCAGCGCAACCACGCTGGAGTGCATGGCGGTGGTTTCGCACACCTCCATGAATTTCACCATCATCATGGGCGGCAGGTTATCCACGCAGAAAGCGCCCATGTCCTCCATGTAGCGGGTGGCCAGCGTTTTGCCGGCGCCGCTGAGTCCCGTCAATAACAGAAACCGCAAGCGATTCCCTCTCTTTCGTATAGCCTGGTCAAGCAGGAGTCACCGGGGCGTCCTCGCCCAGGATGCGCACCTCCGGCTCCAGCAGAATGCCCTTTTGCTCAAGAACCACCCGCTGCACATGGGCGATCAGCGCCAGGAAGTCCGCTGCCGTGCCGCCCTTGTTCACCAGGAAGCCCGCGTGCTTTTCGCTGACCTGCGCCCCGCCGATGGCAGCGCCCTTCAAGCCGCATTCGTCCACCAGCGCCGAGGCATAGCCGCCCACAGGCCGCTTGAAGGTGCTGCCCGCGCTGGGCAGGGTCAGGGGCTGTTTTTCCGCGCGGCGGCGGTTCAGCTCCACCATTTCCTTGACCAAGGTTTCCCGGTCTGCATGGGGCAGGCGGCAGGTCACATGGGTCACGATCTTGTTTTCGTCCATCAGTCGGGAATGGCGGTAGGCGAACTGCATTTCCTCGCCCGTGTAGGCGAAAGCCTCGCCGGTGAGGCTCATACCCTCCACCAGCGTCACCACCTGGGACATCTCACCGCCGTAGGCACCGGCGTTCATGTATACGCCGCCGCCCACCGTGCCAGGAATGCCGCTGGCGAAGGTCAGCCCGCCCAGGCTGTGCTCTGCCGCCGTCATGGCCAGGCTGGAGAGCATCGCCCCCGCCTCGGCGCGGATGGTGTCGCCCTGCACCTCCATGCGTCGCATTTCCCGGCAAATGCGGATCACCAGCCCGCGGATGCCGCCGTCCTTCACCAGCAGGTTGCTGCCGTGACCCATCAGCGTCACAGGGATGTTCAGTTCGTGAGCCGCTGTCAGCAGCTGTTGGAGCTGTTCGGGGGTGGCCGGTTCGGCCAGCAGATCGGCCGGGCCGCCCAGCCGCAGGGTGGTATATTGCGCCATGGGCGCCATGCGTATAAACTTCATGCTGCCGTTCAGGCGGCTTTCCAGCGTATTCAAAGCAGTCAAGTCGGTCATTATCGTACCTCCTGTACATCCTATTCTACCGCATTTTTGCCCCGCCATCAAGCAGAAAACCTGTCGAAAACAACAAAAAGTCATGCCAAAATGGACACGACTTTTTTGTTGCTATGCCTCCAGGTTTTCAAACCGGCGGCACCAGGTGTATTTGCTGATGGCGCTCTGCACCGCGCCGCCGCAGTAGGTGGTGAGCAGGTCGCGGATATAGGGCGGCATGACCCGGTTGTACTTGACCTCCAGAATGATCTCATTGTTGTCAAAGGGCGGCACAGTAGGCACATAGGGGTTGAACAGGTCGGTGGAGCGCAGCCCGGTGCGCAGCTGCTTGTCGAAGGTGATGCGCACCTCCTCGGCGGGATGCAGATACGCCTCGCGCACATAGTCCACCAGCACCACGGGATGCAGCAGGTTGGTGGTCATTTCACGATACACATCGCCCAGGAGGCCGGAGCGTGTGCTTTCCAGCCCTGTGGGGTCAGCCGCCATCAGCTGCTCGCACAGGTCAGGCGGGATCGTCAGCGAGCGCTTGGAGATCAGGTTGCCCACCTTGGTCTTGCACTCCAGCTTGATCACCTTGTCGGACAGGTTGTAGATGCGGATGCGGTACTTGTCGCGCGCCGGATCGCCATCCAGCTTGTCATACAGCGCCGTGTCAAACACCGTGTCAAAATACAGGCTGCGAATGTGATACTCGTTGTTCTCATCGCCATTGGGATCGCGCTGCAGCACCTTGTCCAGCGCATTGCGCAGCAAATGATACTGCATCTCATTGATGAAGAATTTCAATTCGTGCCGAAGTGGAATATTCAAAGCCACAGTATCACCTCCTACGGTCAGGGCTTCGCCCCGACACCCCACCAAGGGCGCTGCCCTTGGATCCCGCTTAAGGGTCTTCGTTCCGCAACCTCAATCGTCGCCTTCTCGCTATCGCTCGAATGCTCGTTTCGGTTGATTCGCTCAGCTCGCTGCTTCCGCCACTGGCGGCGCTCGCATCGCTCACCCTTAAGAATCCCGTTTTGCGATTGACGGTTTGGTTTCCTTTGACTTGGTTGCGCAAGGAGCGGGCGGGCGAACACAGTTCGCCCCTACAGTATGCACAGCCAAGCGACTATGCGTATGTGCCGCGTCCACCTCATCCGGCCTTACGGCCACCTTCCCCTCAAGGGGAAGGCTTTTGCATGCCCACACCTTGGCTTCCCCTTGAGGGGAAGCTGTCGCCGCAGCGACTGATGAGGTGGAAAGCCGCAGTCTCCGCGTCGCGGCGCATCCGTAATGCGCCGTGACCCCTCCTTATATGCGCGTCCCCCACCCTACCCGAATGGGATTCTTAAGGGTCGAAGACCCTTAAGCGGG
>JAFTPN010000027.1 GCA_017463245.1 Clostridia bacterium | reverse complement strand
GTCAGCCGCAAGCGGCTGCCACCTATCCGCAACCTCAATCGGCGCGAGCAAGCTCGCTTGTTTCGGTTGATTCGCTCAGCTCGCTTTTTGTCGCCACTGGCGACGCTCGCATCGCTCACCTCGGGGAGGGAGGCTTTTGGCTCCCATTCTGCGGCGTGGCGGGCGAACAGAGATCGCCCCTACAGATAGATGCACAGCCAAGCTTCGTGGTGAGGCAAGTACCAGCCTCGTTCCCTTTGAATCAAAAACAAATTGTTAATTATTTTGCAAAGGGGATTGATTTCAATACCATTTTGGTGTATGATTGTATATGGGAAACCTTGCATGATTTCGCAGTTTCATGCGTATCATAAAGGCCTGAATACAATAAATTAGAAAGAGGTTGCAACCAACATGGCTGAGCTGAATCTGACCAAGTATGGCATTACCGGCACGACCGAGATTGTGCATAACCCTTCCTTTGAACAGCTGTTCGAAGAAGAGATGAACCCCGCTCTGGAGGGCTTTGAGAAGGGCCAGCTGACCGAGCTGGGCGCCGTGAACGTGATGACCGGCATCTATACCGGCCGTTCCCCCAAGGATAAGTTCATCGTCATGGACGAGAACTCCAAGGACACCGTGTGGTGGACCTCTGATGAGTTCAAGAACGACAACAAGCCCCTGTCCGAGGAGTCCTGGAAGACCGTGAAGGAGCTGGCCGTGAAGGAGCTCTCCGGCAAGAAGCTCTTCGTGGTGGACGCCTACTGCGGCGCCAACGCTGACACCCGCATGAACGTGCGCTTCATCGTGGAAGTGGCCTGGCAGGCTCACTTCATCAAGAACATGTTCATCATCCCCACCGAGGAAGAGCTGAAGGATTTCGAGCCTGACTTCGTTGTTTACAACGCTTCCAAGGCCAAGGTGGAGAACTACAAGGAGCTGGGCCTGAACTCCGAGACCTGCGTGGCCTTCAACATCACTTCCCGCGAGCAGGTGATCCTGAACACCTGGTACGGCGGCGAGATGAAGAAGGGCATGTTCTCCATGATGAACTACTACCTGCCCCTGAAGGGCATTGCCTCCATGCACTGCTCTGCCAACACCGACATGAACGGCGAGAACACCGCCCTGTTCTTCGGCCTGTCCGGCACCGGCAAGACCACCCTGTCCACCGACCCCAAGCGTCTGCTGATCGGCGACGACGAGCACGGCTGGGACGACAATGGCGTGTTCAACTTCGAAGGCGGCTGCTATGCCAAGGTCATCGGCCTGGACAAGGAATCCGAGCCTGACATCTACAACGCCATCAAGCGCAACGCTCTGCTGGAGAACGTGACCGTGGACGAGAACGGCGTGTGCGACTTCGACGACAAGTCCGTCACCGAGAACACCCGCGTGTCCTATCCCATCAACCACATCACCAACATCGTGAAGCCCGTTTCTGCTGCTCCTGCTGCCAAGAACGTGATCTTCCTGTCTGCTGATGCCTTCGGCGTGCTGCCCCCCGTGTCCATCCTGACCCCCGAGCAGGCTCAGTACTACTTCCTGTCTGGCTTCACCGCCAAGCTGGCTGGCACCGAGCGCGGCATCACCGAGCCCACTCCCACCTTCTCTGCTTGCTTCGGCCAGGCCTTCCTGGAGCTGCATCCCACCAAGTACGGTGAGGAGCTGGTGAAGAAGATGGAAGCCAACGGCGCCAAGGCCTACCTGGTCAACACCGGCTGGAACGGCACCGGCAAGCGTATCACCATCAAGGATACCCGCGGCATCATCGACGCCATCCTGAACGGCGACATCCTGAATGCCCCCACCAAGAAGATCCCCATGTTCGACCTGGAAGTTCCCACCGAGCTGCCCGGCGTGAACCCCACCATCCTGGATCCCCGCGACACCTATGCCGACGCCTCCGAGTGGGAGACCAAGGCCAAGGATCTGGCTGGCCGCTTCGTGAAGAACTTCGTGAAGTACACCGGCAACGAGGCTGGCAAGGCTCTGGTCGAGGCTGGCCCCAAGGCCTAAGGGCTCTGCCCTTAGGGATCCCGCCAGAGAGGCATCGCCCCTTTGGAAACCCATTCCGCGAACGAGTTGAACACTTGGTTTGACTGGTTGCGCGTGGAACGTTATTTAGCGGCTTGTTCGAGATAGCAAGCCGCTTTTTGCATGAAAAAATGACGGCCTCACACAGCGGAGGCCGTCATTTTTCTTGATAGCGGGTGGGGTTGTTGGTTTCGCCCAGGAGGTAGTCGATGCTGGTGTTGTAGATGCGGGCGAGTTGGATGAGGATGGCGGTGGGGATGTCGCGCTCGCCAGTTTCATATTTGGAATAGCCTGTTTGAGACATATTGAGCATTTTTGCAACTTTGGTTTGGTTCCAATCGTGGTCTTCTCGTAAGTCACGGATGCGACGATATATCATCGAATCACCTCAGAGATAATATTAATTAACCTGAAATGGACTATTGACAAACTAACCCATAGTGGGTTATCATGGACATAACAAATCTCTGGAGGTGCAATTGAATGAAAAAGTTACTTGCGTTTCTTCTTGCTCTCGCGCTAATGCTATCTGCGTTGAATGTTGCCTTTGCTGCAACGATCACGAAAGCTCCCTCTGTAAGTGCGACTGTCTCCGGGAAAGATGTTAAGCTAACATGGACAGCTGTGCAGGGAGCGCTTTCCTATGAAATAGAGTGTTATACTCGTGGCGAGTATGATCAGATGGTCAAAGAGAATGGCGCGAAACAACGCTATTTCAAAAAGATTTACGGTGTTAAGACTACACAAAAGACGATCACCGTCAGCACCGACGGAGATTATGTTTTCCAGGTTGCTGCAGTCAATGCAACCTCCTGGAAATTCTCGAAGCCTGTCTATGTTTCTGTCGGTTTGCAAACCAAATGGTTGCATGGTATTCCGGTATATAAACAAACAGATTCCCGATGGTCGGGGGTGATGATCTCCACCAAGAACATTGGGCAGGTTGGATGTCTGGTAACTTCTATGGCTATGTGCGAATCGTACAGAGCGCAGAAGGAGATTACGCCCAAGGAAATGCGTGACCGGTTGTCCTTTACAGGAAATGAAATGTATTGGCCTTCGGACTATAAAACGCTTGCAAGTTCCCTTGATTTGAACAAAATCTATTCGACGATAACAGCAGGAAAGCCTGTTATTGTTGGTGCGCAGAAGCCCAGCGGTGGCTGGCATTGGGTGATTGTGACGGGCTACCAGAATGCGAATCCCAAGAAGCTGGATGCGTCGATGTTCTCAATCAATGATCCTAATTCGACTTCACGGACGAATCTGGCACACTTCTTGAAAGTGTATTCGCAGAATGTGACGATTAAGGGGTATTAAACTTTTGGTATGGGATGGTAAACGGATTCAGTTGAAGCAAAGGTGGGAAAGGTACATATGCGACTAACGAGGGTGCAAGAATTGAATGTAATACTAATCATAATGCTTGTGATTTTGGCGGTTGTTGCGATCCCTGTATTTATTGTAAGATCTAACAGGAATGTGAATAAATCACTGAAGAAGAATCATAAAGGGATAATGCATTTCGTTGTGATGTGTATTTGGATTGCCTTTTTGATTATTTCCATTGTACTGATGTTTGTAGCTAATTCTGCGGTGGCAGGGCTTGAAGATACATACATCCTAAACAGCTTGGAAAGAGAATTAGATTTTGAGGGTTTTGATTTTACTACATTATTGGATCAATTTGTTCGAGCGGTTGAAAGCTACCAGGAGTTGGATAAAAGTGAGTATGTAAACTATATGGGGAATTACCTGGAGGAAATATATTCAATTTACGGTGTGGATCTTGAGCGATATTATAGCACTCCATACAACTCTATTGTGACAGATACCATTACCTTGTTAGGCGTTTATTCTGTACTTCCGGTAGCATTGCTTATTGGGATATCCTTTCTGCTTGGTTTCTTGTGCGTTTTGCCTTCACATCCGTCCTTATACAAGTTGTGTGCAATAATACTTGCCTGCTTGGGAGGATTGCTGTTCTATGCAACCTATGTTCATTATAGCATTTTTGATGGCAATCGTCCGCTAATGACCCTTTCGTGTTCTGTTGCTAGATTGGTGGTTATACTTGCTCCTGTTTTGTTTGGATACCATTATGCGTACAGACATGAGAATAAGAAATGGATTGTTTTGGAAGTGCTTGCAACTGTTTATGCTGGATGGTTGTCTAACGTTCGATATTGTAACTATGTGTTCACGGTCGCTATAACGGTATTGATCATTATTTTACTGATGTATTATGCATTCAGAAGGAAAAATTTTAAGGAAAAGAAAAAATACGGCATACTATATTGTTTTGCATTTTTTATTGAAATATGTATTACTTGTTTCACTATAGATTCTGATTTTGGGTTTCCAGAGACATATTATATACTATGGTATAATGCTATCTTGCTCTCAATTGCAATTAGCTGTTTGATCCCGTTTGTTCAAGGTTTATTCGATGAAAGAAAAAAGAGAAAGGCGTTAATAAAATGAAAAAGATAGTCGTCTTGATTATAATATTTGCCATGTCTCTATCTTTGTGTTCTTGTACTACAACGCTGTCTGGGACGTATTCAGGGAATTCGGCATATGGAATTCCGGTATACATGACATTCAAAGGAAACGAAGTTGAAACAAACATTGCGGGTATTGTGATGAATGGAACTTATGAACTATCGGAGAATCAGGTAACAGTATTTCTTGAAGTATATGGATAAAAACTCCTATGGTGGGAGTATACGAGGATAATACTATTTCGTTCGCTGACGTTATTTTAAAGCGGTAATTAAGGATTGAAGCACATTTTTAAATCAGTTCGATCAATAACAGAGAGCGGCACACCCCACTACGGAGTGTGCCGCTTTGCTATGCAGTTTATTCCCAGTCCACCAGCCCGGCCTGCTCCAGGTATTCCTGTTGCAGTTCCATGTAGTCGTCGATGAGGCTGCCCACCTTCACAGCCATGTCCGGGTCAAAGCCATTCTGGGCGGCGAGAGCCTCGACAATGTACTCGAAGGCCTCGTCGTCGTCATAGTAGCTGTCGCCAGCGTCGCCGTTTTCGTCCAGCACGCCGGTTTCGTGCATGAAGGCCATGTCGGCGTCGATGGCCTGGGCGATGAGCTGATCGATGAGGAAGGACAGCGCCTTGTGGCCTTTGCGGTCGATGCGGGGGAGGATGTAAGCAAGCGCATCATCCTTGTTGTAGCCGTTCATCATGGGAGTGCCTCCTGAATGCGGAATTCGGAATTCGGAATGCGGAATTGAGTGTGTGACGCGGGCGAACGCAGTTCGCCCACACAGGCGCAGAAAGAAGTTGCGCGTTAGGGCAAGCGGCAGAACCACTCCCTCCGTCAGCCGCAAGCGGCTGCCACCTCCCTCGGAGATGGAGGCTTTTGGCGGTGCGAAGCCAAACAATCCCCGCGTCGCGGCGCATCCGTTATGCGCCGTGACCCCTGCTCGGAGAACGCCCAGAAACGCTATCCCCGAACGGGATTCTTAAGGGTCGAAGACCCTTAAGCGGAGTCCAGAGGCAGAGCCTCTGGCGGGAGAGTCCAGAGAGGGTGGAACCCTCTCTGGTTACAGCACTTCCTTGAATTTCTTCAGGGTGTCCTTGAAGACTTCCATGGCTTTGCGCAGAGGTTCGGGGCTGGACATGTCGATGCCAGCCAGCTTCAGGGCATCGATGGGCGGCACGCTGCAGCCGGCGGAGAGGAACTTGCGGTAGTCGTTAACGGCGGATTCGCCCTCGGTGAGGATGCGCTCGCTCAGGCTCACGGCGGCGCACAGGCCGGTGGCGTAGACATAGACGTAGAAGGCGCGGTAGAAGTGGGGGATGCGCATCCACTCGTTGGCGATGACCTCGTCCACCACGCAGGCGCCGCCGTAGTACTTCTGGTTCAGCTCATAGTAGGCCTTGGAGAGGGACTCCTTGGTGAGGGGTTCGCCCTTGGCGGCCATGTCGTGGCTGATGCGCTCAAACTCGGCAAACATGGTCTGGCGGAAGCAGGTGGTGCGGAACTGCTCCAGGAAGTGGTTCAGCAGGTAGGCCTGCGCCTTCTTCTCGGTGAAGGTGGAGAGCAGGTGGCGCATCATCACGGCCTCGTTGCAGGTGGAGGCTACCTCGGCCACGAAAAGGCTGTAATTGGCCTTGGGGGCGGGCTGCGCCTGGTTGCTGTAGTAGCTGTGCATGGAGTGCCCCAGCTCGTGGGCGATGGTGAAGGCGCTGTCCAGGTTATCGTTGTGGTTCAAAAGCACATAGGGATGCACCTTGGCCAGGTCGCCAGCGGAGAAGGCGCCGGAGGACTTGTTTTCGCTGGGGTAGACGTCGATCCAGCCATTGTCCCGGGCTTCCACCAGCTTGGCCAGGTAGTCCTCGCCCATGGGCTTGAGACCTTCCAGCATCAGGTCGAAGGCCTTCTCGTAGGGCATATCCATGTGGAAATCGCTGACCATGGGGCAATAGAGGTCGTACATGTGCAGCTCGTCCAGCCCCAGCACCTGCTTGCGCAGCTCCAGGTACTCGTTCAGCACGGGCAGGTATTCGTGAATGACCTCGATCAGGTTGTCATACACCGCCTGGGGGATTTGAAGCGGCTCCATCTTGGCGGCGAGCGCGGAGGAATACTTGCGGGCGGCGGCCTGGAAGGTATCATTCTTCACAGAGCCGTTGTAGGTAGCCGCAATGGTGTTGCCAAACTTGCCATAGGTGCCCATGATGCCCTCGAAGGCCTGCTTGCGCACATCCCGGTCGTCGCCGTGGATGAAGGTGGAGTAGTTGCCCTCGCTCAGCTCCTGCTGGGAGCCGTCGCTGAGGGTGATGGTGGGGAACTTCATGTCCACATCCGCCAGCATGGAGAAGGTGGTGCTGGGGGACTCGGCCACTTCGCCCATCATGGCCAGCAGGCGCTCCTGCTCCTTGGGCAGGGCGTGCGCCTTGTCCCGGAGAAGGTCGCTGAGGAACACGGAGTAGTCCGCCATGTCGGGGTCGTTGATCATGTCGGTGAGGATGCTCTCGTCCAGGTCGAGGAGCTCAGGCTGCATGAAGGCGGAGGCAGTGCTGGCCTGCACGGCCAGGGCGCGGACGCGGTCGCTCATGGCCTGGGCGGCGGGGTCGGCGTTGTCGGTCTCCTTGTTGAGGAAGGCGTACTCAAACACGGGCATCAGCTCGGCATCCAGGTCGAAATAGGCGCGGATGACCTTGCGGGGATCCTCGGCCACTTTGCCGTCATACTGGGCAAAGGCGGCGATCTTCTCGCCCAGGGCGGCAAAGGCGGCCTCCCAGGCCTCCAGGGTGGGGTAGATGTCGGTGAGCTTCCACTTGTACTGGTCAGCGATCTCGCTGCGCTGACGGAGCTTTTCTGCCATGATAGGTTCCTTCTTTCTATATTATTTCTGATAGATGATACTGCGGTTCACGGTGGCGCTTTCGCTGCCGATGGGGTAGAAGGCGATGCGCTGCTGATCCATCACAATGGTGCCGGTGGAACCCCGCAGCTGCCTTTGCCTGATGAGCAGCTGCATGATTTTTTCGGATAGTTCGGGGCCGCCGCCGCGCTGGAGACAGTCCTTCCACAGGGTGAAGTGGCAGCCCTCGCCGGAGCGGGAGCAGAAGAAGGTCTGGGCGTTTTCCAACACCTGGCCTTGTCCGCACACCGGGCAGCTTACCTCCGGCACAGCCTTGGCCTTGGCCACCAGCTTCTGCTGGCGCTTTTTACGGCGGCCGTCATCGGGAAAGACCACATTGGCGCGGTTGTCACGGGCGTAGGTGACCAGGAAGGTGGAGAAGCGGCGAATGCTCTCCATGAACTTCATGGGATCCTGCTTGCCATCGGTGATCTGATCCAGGGCCAGCTCCCAGCGGCCGGTCATTTCGGGGGAGGCGATCTCCTGGGGCATGATGGCGATGAGCTGCACGCCCTTGTCGGTAGCCAGGATGGTCTTGCCTTTGCGCTGGGCATAGCCCACCTGCATCAGTCGCTCGATGATGGCGGCGCGGGTGGCGGGGGTGCCAATGCCGCTGCCCTTCATCTGGCGCTGCAGCTCCTCGTCCTCCAATTCGCGGCCAGCGTTCTCCATGGCGGAGAGCAGCGAGGCATCGTTGTGCTGGGGCGGAGGCTTGGTGGCGTCCTGCTTGATCTGCGTGTCCTTCACGGTGCGCACATCCCCCTGGGCAAGGGGCGGCAGGGCGGCTTCTTCCTCGGCTTCGGCAGATTTCTTCTTGCGGGTCTTGGGCGGATTGGCCAGGGGCGCGATATCCCGCCAGCCGTTTTGCAGCACCACCCGACCATTGGTGCGGAAGCGATGCTCGCCCACCTGGGTGATGACCTTGGTGGCATCATACTCGCAGGGCGGGTAGAAGGCGGCCAGCATCCGCCGGGCAACCAGGTCGTAGAGCTGGCGCTCGTCCTCCGGGAAGGTGGAGGGATCCACCCGCTTGGCGGTGGGGATCAGCGCATGGTGGTCGGTGACCTTGGTTTCGTCCACGGTACGCTTGCTCACCGGCAGCTTGCCGCCGGGCAGGGCGGGCGGCACCAGCGCTTGGTATTCCGGGGGCAGCAGCTTCATGGTCTGCACCACCCGGGGGATCATGTCCGGGGGCAGGTAGCGGCTGTCGGTGCGGGGGTAGGTCAGCGCCTTGCGGGTCTCGTAGAGGGATTGCGCCAGCTTCAGCGTTTTATCGGCGGTAAAGCCCAGGAGCTTGTTGGCATCCCGCTGGAGGCTGGTCAGGTCGTAGAGCTGGGGCGGCAGGTCGCGCTTGCGGGCGGTCTCGGCAGAAAGCACGGTGCCTTGCTGCCCCTTGACCTGCGCGGCGATGGCCTTGGCGGCCTCGGCATTGGGCAGGTGGGTATCGGGATCAAGCTTTTCATTGAACCAGGCGCCCTTGTAGTCGCCGAAATCGGCGGTGAGGGTGGCGTATTCCTCCGGCTTGAAGTTCTCGATCTCCTTGCGCCGCTTGACGAGGATCGCCAGCGTGGGCGTCTGCACCCGCCCCACGGAGAGCAGCGTGTCGTACTTCAATGTAAAGGCGCGGGAGGCGTTCATGCCCACCAGCCAGTCGGCCTGGGAGCGGCATTGGGCGCTGTGGAACAGGCCTTCGTACTTCTCGCCGGGCTGGATGGTGCGGAAGCCCTCGGCAATGGCCTCGTCCGTCATGGAGGAGATCCACAGGCGCTGGATGGGCTTCTTGCACCCGCTTTTCTGGTAGATATAGCGGAAGATCAACTCACCCTCGCGCCCTGCGTCTGTGGCGCAGATCACGCCGTCGGTGCTGCCTGAACAGATCAGATCCTTCACCACCTTGTATTGGTCGCGGGTGGTGGGGATGACCTTCAGGGGGATGTCTTCCGGCAGGATGGGCAGGGTGGTCATGCTCCACTTCTTGTACTTCTCGTCCAGCTCGTCCGGCTCGCAAAGGGTCACCAAATGACCCACAGCCCACGTCACCACGTAGTCTGCACCCATCAGGCAGCCCTTACCCTGCTCGCGGCAGCCCAGCACCCGGGCGATGTCCCGCCCCACGCTGGGCTTCTCCGCCACCACAACGATCCGTCCCATACGCATCCTCCTTGGGTGAATATTATACCACAAGGCGCGCAAAATGGAAACCTGCCCCGGTCAAAAAGGCTTGACTTTCCGGGGGAATTGGATTATACTTGATGCAATCTTGATGGATGACGGGGAACATGTTTGCAGGAGAGCCACGACCAGAGAGTGCGAGTCATGGGCTGAAAGCTCGCGCCGCAGGTGCTTGCAGGATACCATCCCCCGACGTTGAGCGCGTCATGCCCGATAGCGCATGAAGAGTGGTTGTGAAAACAAGCCGGGTGGAACCGCGGATGCAGAAATTCAGCATTCGTCCCAGCGATGGGGCGGGTGCTTTTTGTTTACCGCCCAAAGAAAAACTTTTTCAGGAGGAACGCGGTATGAAGATCATCTACAACAATGGTACCGTGGCCGAATGCCCCGCAGAGGACGAGCTGCAGGTCATCCGCCACAGCGCGGCGCACATTCTGGCACAGGCCGTGAAGAACCTGTACCCCCACGCCCACTTTGCCTATGGCCCTGCCACCGAGAAGGGCTTCCACTACGACATCGACCTGGGCGACACCAAGCTCAGCGAGGAAGACCTGCCTGCCATTGAGAAGGAAATGCAGGCCATTGTGAAGAAAAACCTGCCCATCAAGCCCTTCTCCCTGAGCCGCGACGAGGCCATCAAGCTGATGGAAGAGCGTGGCGAGACCTACAAGGTGGAGCACATCGGCGACCTGAGCGAGGATACGGTGCTGACCTTCTATCAGCAGGGCGACTACATCGACATGTGCGTTGGCCCCCACCTGTGCTACACCAAGGCGCTGAAGGCCTTCAAGCTGATGACCCTTTCCGGCGCTTACTGGAAGAACGACAAGAACAACAAGATGCTCACCCGCATCAACGGCATTGCCTTCCGCAACAACGACGAGCTGCAGGATTACCTGAAGCTGCTGGAAGAGGCCGAGAAGCGCGACCACCGCAAGATCGGCAAGGAAATGGGTCTGTTCATGTTTGCTGATGAAGGCCCCGGATTCCCCTTCTTCCTGCCCAAGGGCATGCTGGTGAAGAACGCCCTGATCGACTACTGGCGCGACATCCACTACGCTGCCGACTATGTGGAAGTTTCCACCCCCATGATGATGAACCGTCACCTGTGGGAGACCAGCGGCCACTGGGATCACTACAAGGATAATATGTACGCCACCAAGATCGACGAGGAAGACTTCTGCATCAAGCCCATGAACTGCCCCGGCGGCGTGATGGTCTACCGCAATCAGCCCCACTCCTACCGCGAGCTGCCCATCCGCTGCGGCGAGCTGGGTCTGGTGCACCGCCACGAGCTGAAGGGCGCTCTCCACGGCCTGTTCCGTGTGCGTTGCTTCACCCAGGACGACGCCCACATCTTCATGACCCGCGAGCAGATCCCGGACGAGATCGCCGGTGTTGTGTCCCTGATCAACCAGGTGTACACCAAGTTTGGCTTTGAATACTTTGTGGAGCTGTCCACCCGCCCCGAGGACTCCATGGGTTCCGACGAGGACTGGGAGGATGCGACCAACGGCCTGAAGGCTGCCCTGGAAAAGCTGAACATGCCCTACATCGTCAACGAGGGCGACGGCGCTTTCTATGGCCCCAAGATCGACTTCCACCTGCGTGACTGCCTGGGCCGTACCTGGCAGTGCGGCACCATTCAGCTGGACTTCCAGATGCCTCAAAATTTCCAGCTGGAATACGTGGCCGAGGATGGCTCCAAGAAGCGCCCCATCATGATCCATCGCGTGGTGTATGGCTCCATCGAGCGCTTCATCGGCATTATCACCGAGCATTTCGCCGGCAAGTTCCCCACCTGGCTGGCTCCCACCCAGGTGAAGGTGCTGCCTGTGTCCGACAAGAGCATGGCCTATGCCGAGAAGGTCTACGAGGCCCTGCGCGGCGCCAAGGTGCGTGCCGAGCTGGACGACCGCAATGAGAAGATCGGCTACAAGATCCGCTATGCCCGCCAGGTGGATCGCGTGCCCTATATGCTGATCATCGGCGAGAAGGAAGTGCAGGACGGCACCATTTCCGTGCGCGACCGCGACACCGACCAGACCACCGTGATGACCATGGACGAGTTCCTGGCCAAGCTGGACAATGAAATCAAGAATCGAATCTAAGGCATAACAAAAAAAGTGGCTTTGGCCACTTTTTTTGTGCGCTTATGGAAAGCAGGGCTGCGGGTACAGCGGCAGCTCCGGGCAGCGGGGCTTGCAGGGGATGTCCGTCATGCAGGCTTCCCAGCGGAGCAGGTAAGCTTCCACCAGCACCTCCAGCTGGGCGGAGAAGCAGCTGCTATGGGAGCAATCAGCGCACACCAGCCGCACGCAGGGCAGCACCATCAGGGTGGCGCGCCAGCACTCCGGCAAGGGGCAGGTGGGGATGAGGCACAGTTCCGTGCTGATCTCCGCCTTGCCGCTGTGCAGGCAGCCGCAGGCGTCCCGCACCTGGCACAAGAGCGGCACCGTGACCAGGTAGCGCAGGGGACGGCCATCCAGGCAAGGTTCCCAGGTGGGCTCGCCGCAGGGGGAAACGCTGCAAAGTGCATAGGGCGGCTGCGCCTGGCAGGGGAGACCCTCCACCTGCAGGGTGACGCAGCTGCGCCGCAGCCATGTGCGGCCGCTGGCGATGATCTTCGGCAGCAGAAAGCCCTGGCAGGGCGTGGATTTGGGCGGCTTACACATAGGGCAGGAGCATTCGGGATGTTTCATGGCGCATCAGCCTCCGTTCATTGCCAGGGTATGCGGAGGGCGGTGCAGGGGTGCAAAAAGACCTCCGCCGGTGGACGGAGGTTGTAGTGTGACAAAATACTTTTGGAGGTGTCGGAGGCGCCGCAGCGCCTCTGACTGTAATCGTATCGACCGGCTTTGCTGGGCGGGCGGGTCGTTTTTCGCTTTGCGAAAAACATTCCTTACAGATTTGGACGACCGGGAGCGAAGCGACCAGTCCAAATCTGCCCAAAACTCAAAGAAGTGGCCATCAGGCCACTTCTTTGAAACGTCAGTTCAGAGCTTCGGCATCGTTCTCAATGGTCAGCTCTTCCACGCTGCGGATGCCCCAGCGGGCGAAGACCAGCTTCACGTTGTCGGTGCCCACGGACAGGGTCACGGTGTCGTCCTTGATGTTGACGATGGTGCCGTAGATGCCGCCGATGGTGCAAACGCGGTCGCCATTCTTGAGGTTGGCCAGCATGTCCTTGACCTGCTTGTCCTTCTTCTTCTGGGGACGGATGAGGAAGAAGTAGAACACCACGAAGATGATGATCATGGGCAGGAAGGTACCCAGCATCTGCACAACAGCGGCAGCGCCGGACAGCTCTTCCACGGCGGCGGGATCGGTGGCAGCGGTGGTGGTGGCGGTTTCAGCCACGGCGGTGGCAATACCGAAAATCTTGGTGAGATCCATGATTGAGTCTCCTTTCAAACTGAGCCCTTCAGGGCACTTTTGTTATTATAGCAAATCTTTGCCTGCTTCACAAGAGGAAAAAGCAAAGTTCACGCCCTGTTCATCATTCAACCGATTTGGTGGCGATGATGTCCACCCCGGTGCCGCACACATCGGCCAGCACCACATCGCCCGCATGGACGGGGGCGGTGATGGTGAGGGCGGAGAGCGCCTGCATGCAGGCGTTGATCTGCGCCTTGGGGATGGGGGTGCGGGTCTTGACAGAGAGGGGCATGGCCGCGCCCTGCACGGGGATCACCGCGGTGACCATGCGCTGGGGAGCAATGCACTCCTGGCGGGCATAGACCTCGCCGCGCTTGCAGGTGTTGCCGGAAACGGAAACGAACTGCCCGTTTTCAATGGTCACCGTCATGCGGCAGCCCACGGGGCAGGAGATGCAGGTGATGGTCTGTTCCATATCATTCGCCCCTTTCGATCTCAACGGTCACGGTGGAGTTCAGTTCAGCCACGATCTCCGGCTTCAGGGTCACCACGGCCATTTCGCCGGGGGTGAAGATGGGCGCCTTCTTGCGGGCGATCTCCTTGTCACCGCACTTCACGATGCAGGTGGCCTTGCGGAACACGCCGGAGGGACGGAACATGAGGTCAACGGACTCCTTCACGCCCTTGCGGATGCGCTGGGGAACGGTGCCGCGCACGCCATTGCCGTCCTTTACGGCGATGGTCTCGCTTTCGTCGATCTGCCCGCGGGCATAGGCGGCGGCAGCGTGACCGGCCTTGAAGCTCTCGTTGGACACATGATCCACCAGATCATGCACGTGCAGCACATTGCCGCAGGCGAAGATGCCCGGCACGCTGGTCTGCAGCACATCGTCCACCTCCGCGCCGGAGGTGAGGGGGGAGAGCTTCACGCCTGCGCCCTGAGAAAGCTCGTTCTCGGGGATCAGACCCACGGAGAGCAGCAGGGTGTCGCAGTCGAAGTGGATCTCCGTGCCGGGGATGGGCTGGCGGTTCTCGTCCACCTTGGCCACGGTAACGCCGGAGAGGCGCTCCTTGCCCTGAATGTCAATAACGGTGTGGCTGAGATACAGCGGGATGTCGTAGTCGTTCAGGCATTGCACGATGTTGCGGTTCAGGCCGGAGGAATAGGGCATCAGCTCCACGCAGGCCAGCACCTTTGCGCCCTGGAGCGTCATGCGGCGAGCCATGATCAGGCCGATGTCGCCGCTGCCCAGGATCACCACACGCTTGCCGGGCATGTAGCCTTCCAGGTTCACGAACTTCTGGGCGGTACCGGCGGAGTAGATGCCGGCGCAGCGGGTGCCGGGGGTGGCCAGCGCCCCGCGGGGACGCTCGCGGCAGCCCATGGCCAGAATGATGGCCTTGGCCTTGATCACCTGCAGGCCATGCTCGCTGCTGACACAGGTCACGGTGTGGTCGGCATCAACGGAAAGCACGGTGGTATCGCACTGGATGTAGATGCCCAGCTCCCTGGCCTTGTCGATATCACGCTGAGCATATTCGGGGCCGGTGAGCTCCTCCTTGAAGCGGTGGAGGCCGAAGCCGTTGTGGATGCATTGGCGCAGGATGCCGCCGGGGTTGTGTTCGCGCTCAATGACCATCAGGTTGTCGATGCCGTCTTCCTTGGCGGCGATGGCGGCGGCAAGACCCGCGGGGCCAGCGCCTACCACCAGCACGTCCACGTTCATGATGGGATTACTCATGGCAGCAGCCCTCCTTCATCGCGTCCTGAATGGTACCGGTGAGCAGACGGCTTGCACCGCCGCATTTCGTTACTTCCGTCATGGGGATGCCCAGCTCCTCGGCGATGATCTCCGCCACGCGGGGGGAGCAGAAGCCGCCCTGGCAGCGCCCCATGCCTGCGCGGGTGCGGCGCTTCACGCCGTCGATGGTGGTGGCGCCCACGGGGCGACGGATGGCGGCGCGGATCTCCGCCTCGGTCACCACTTCGCAGCGGCACACCAGCTTGCCATAGAGGGGATCGGCAGCCACGGCGGCGGCGCGTTCCTCGTTGTTCATGGCGTGGAAGGGCTTGGGCAGGGGTTTGGCGGGCTTGTAATCGGTCTTCTTGGCCAGACCCTGCTCTTCGGCGATCTGCTTGCCCAGCATTTCGGCAATGGCGGGGGCAGAAGACAGGCCGGGACTTTCGATGCCCACGGTCTCGTAGGCATTGGTGCGGCCGGAAACGGCGCCGATGATGAAATCGCCCTTGGCCTCATGGGCGCGGATGCCGGAGAAATTGGTGATGGTACCCCGGGGAGAGGCAGCAGGCCAGGTCAGCTTGCTCTTTTCCAGCACGAACTGGAGGCCATCGGCGGTGGTGGAAACGTCCAGCCCGTCGGGGATATCCTCGGCAGAGGGACCCAGGAGGATGTTGCCATGCACCGTGGGGGACACCAGCACGCCCTTGCCCATCTTGGTGGGGCACTGGAACATGGTCATGGTGAAGGGCAGGGGAGTGACGCGATCCATGAGATAATACTGACCGCGGCGGTTGATGATCTCACGCTTGTCATCGCTCATCATATTATGGATGGTAGCGCTGCCCACGCCTGCGCAGTTGATGACCACCTTGCAGGTGAATTCACCGCTGGTGGCCTGCACATGCCACAGGCCGTCCTCGCCCTGCCATACCTTGGTGACTTCTTCGTTCATGCGGAAGGTGACGCCGTTGAGGGCGGCGTGATCCGCCAGGGCGAAGGTCAGCTCATAGGGGCTGGTGAGGCCGGAGGTGGGGGCGTACAGGGCGCAAAGCACTTCCGGGTTGGTGTTGGGCTCCATGGCCAGGATCTCGTCCCGCTCGATGAGGCGCACGCCGGGCACACCGTTGTCAATGCCCTGCTGCACCAGGTTTTCGATGGTCTTGCGGTCGTCCTCGGTAAAGCCGATGACCAGCGCGCCGGGCTGCCCATAGGGAACGCCCAGTTCCTGGCACAGGGCGGGGTACATGGTGGCGCCTTCCACGTTCAGCTTGGCCTTCATGGTGCCGGGGTGAGCGTCGAAGCCTGCGTGGACGATGCCGCTGTTGGCCTTGGATGCACCCTCGGCCACGTCGGCACCGCGGTCGATCACGGTGACCTGCACATCATAGCGGCTCAGCACCCGCGCCAGGGCGCAGCCGGTGACGCCTGCGCCGATCAGGAGAATTTCACTATACAAAAGGATCTGCCTCCTTCTTGAGGATCTGTTGGGTACATTATAGCACATTTTCTCCAATGTTGGAAGCGTTACACGCAATTCGTGGTTGAATTTGCGCTTGAACCCAAATTCTGCGGTTTTCAGACGTAAAATTGTATCAATTGTGTTCAATTTAGTGACAAATCTCCCTGCATTGTGTATAATGACGGTGTCATGGCAAGACTAAACCGATTTAGGAGGTTGAACCCAATGAAGAAACTGACTGCAATGCTGCTGGCTCTGCTGATGCTGGCGCTGCCTGTGATGGGTATGGCCGCTTCTCCTGCCGAGATGATCGAGGGCGCTGCTGCCGCTGGCCAGCCCGTCCATACCGCCATCACCTTTGATTCCGGCACCATTCCCGGCCTGGACGCCGAGACTGCTGAGATCTTTAACGATGTGATCGACGCCCTGGGCTTCACCACCGATACCCAGGAGAACCAGACCAACTTCGCCGTGCAGCTCTCCGGCACGGACGTGCTGACCCTGGCCTGGGCCACCGAGGGCGAGGATACCTACATCAACTCCAACCTGCTGGGCGGCACCATCGCCTTCAACGCCACCGAGGGTGACGTGATCATCGACCATCTGCTGAAGATGGCTGTGGATGCCGACATGTTCACCGAAGACGATGTGGTCGAGGTGAAGCAGGCCATTGAACAGCTCAAGGCTCAGGTCAATACCCAGGTGGAAGCCATCGACCTGGAGAGCATCGACACCGCTGCTCTGCTGGCTGCCGTCGAGGAGATCATGCAGAAGGTGACTGTGGGCGAAGTGACCCAGCAGCCCAAGAACAGCGACCCCGCTGCCAGCGTGATCACCATGAAGCTCACCGGCGAAGATGTGGCCAAGGTGTACAAGGTGATCTTCGACGTGCTGAAGAACGTTCCCCAGTTCACCCAGGCGCTGGAATCTGCTGACCTGACCATGAACGGCGAGAAGGTTTCTGCCGAGGAAATGATCGCCAAGCTGCCCGAGCTGGCTGACCAGATCGGCTCCATGATCCAGGGCGAGATCCCCGTGGAGATCTACCTGGACGAGGCTGGCGAGCCTGTGTATGGCGTCATGTCCATGACCATGAAGGCTGAGGACGAAGATGGCAAGGAAGAGACCATCACCGTGGATATGGACTTTGCCCGCCGCACTGTGGACGCAGGCGTGACCTACGCCGTGACTGTCCGCGCTGAGGATACCAACGACGAGGGCGTGTCCATCACCGTGGACGTGCTGGAGACCGAAGAACTGACCACCACCAATGTGGGCATTGCCAGCGTTGAGAACGGCGTGAGCGAGCCTGTGGTCACCGTGAGCGTGCTGCTGGAGAAGGACTATGGCGAGACCGAGTCCGACGAGAGCATGACCGTGGATGTGGTGATCACCGACAGCGACAGCGGCGAGGAAGTCTCCTTCAAGATCGAGATGGACTCCGAGGCTGAGGTGCTGGCCGAAGGCGGCGTGCTGTATGAGGCTGAGATGGCGCTGTACATCCTGGGCATGGAAGAAGAGCTGTTCACCATCAATGTGGAACAGCTGAGCGGCACCGCCGTGGATTCCATCGTGACCGCTGATGCTGTCCGCCCCGGCGCCATGACCGAGGACGAGGTCGCCGAGTATGTGAATGGCGATGTGATGAACGCCATGATGAACACCCTGATGGGTCTGGTGCAGAACCTGCCCGCCAGCGTGCTGAGCCTGCTGATGGCTGAATAATCTGTCCCAACAGGCAAGGAGGGGAGGCCGAAAGGCTCCCCCTTCTTTCATTATATTAAGAAAACATTGCAAATAGTGGAAAGCCGTGCTATAATATAGTTTGGTATGGTGAATCCACGTCCATACCACCAATATTTTGAAGGAGTGATCACTTTGTCTTCCGACCCATGGGGAGGTCCCTTGCTGCTTCAGCTGATCCTGATTCTTGTCAATGGTTGGTTTGCCGCCACGGAGGTTGCCGTCCTTTCTGTCAACGAGGCCAAGCTGCGCCACGATGCAGAAGAAGGCGACAAGGTGGCTGAGCAGCTGCTGAAACTGTCTGAATCGCCCAATAAGTTCCTTTCCACCATTCAGGTGTGCATCACCCTGGCGGGCTTCCTGGGTTCCGCATTCGCTGCGGATCAGTTTGCCTCCCGCCTGGCGGGCGCTGTGCAGAGCTTCATCCCGCTGGATGCGGCCACGCTCAACAGCATCTGCGTGGTGATCATCACGCTGATCCTGTCCTACTTCACCCTGGTGTTTGGCGAACTGGTGCCCAAGCGCATCGCCATGCATCACCCGGACAAAATGGCTCGCCTGGCCTGCGGCGTGCTGCGGTTCTGCTCCAGCGCGTTCAAGCCCATTGTATGGCTGCTGTCCGTGAGCACCAACGGCGTGCTGCGCCTGATCGGCATTGATCCCAACGCCGAGGAGGAGGAAGTGACCGAGGAAGAGATCCGCATGATGGTGGACATGGGCGGCGAGACCGGCGCCATCGAAGAGGCTGAGAAGGAGATGATCGAGAACATCTTCGAGTTCAACAACCTCTCTGCCGAGGACGTGATGACCCACCGCACCGACGTGTTCAGCATCTGGGTTGGGGACGACCACGATACCATCCTCAAAACCATCCGGGAGTCCGGCTTGAGCCGCTTCCCGGTGTACAACGAGGACATGGACGATATTGTGGGTGTGCTTTCCACCCGCAGCTTCCTGCTCAATGCAGCTTCCGACGCCCCCAAGCCCATCCGTGAGCTGATCCGCGATGCTTACTTTGTGCCGGAGACCGTGCAGGCCGACGCCCTCTTCCGCGATATGCAGAAGAAGCGCATCCACATGGCCATTGTGGTGGATGAATACGGCGGCATGAGCGGCATTGTGACCATGGAGGATCTGCTGGAAGAGATCGTGGGCAATATCTACGACGAGACCGACCACAAGGTGGAAGCCGAGATCCAGCTGGTGGAGGATCGCACCTGGCGCGTGGCGGGCACCGCTCCCCTGGAGGACGTGGCCGAGGCGCTGGACATCGACCTGCCCCTGGAGGAGGAATACGACACCCTGGGCGGACTGATCTTCAGCCAGTTTACCACCATTCCGCAGGACGGCTCCACCCCTGAGGTGATTGCCCATGGGCTGCACATCCAGGTGGAGAAGATCGAGGATCACCGCGTGGAAAGCGCCCTGGTGACCGTGCTGCCCACCGAGGATGAGCAGACGGAGAATGGGGAAGAGGAAGATAAGCATGACTGATGATGCCCGCTTTGTGACCAGCGGCACGCTGGACGAGGCGTTCTTCCATGAGAATGCCAAGTATATGCTCTCCGGCAGGTTCAACCGCAAGCGGCTGATCCTGGCCGCGGCGGTCACCGCGCTGTGCGTTGGGGAAGCCCTGTGGTTCAGGAGCTGGACGTTCATGTGGATCCTGGTGGCCTACTGGGCGACCTACATCCCCTTCACCCTGTGGTATCGCAGGAGCGCGGCCAAGACCTCCATCAAGCGCTTTAAGGAGATCTATCCGGAGGGCAAGTGTGAGATGACCACCGCCTGCACCCCGGAGGGCGTGTGGAGCGAAAACCACACCTCCGGCGGCTCCGGCACCATCCAGTACGAGCACCTGCAAACCATGGCCGTGGCCGACCATGCGTACATCCTGCTGACCAAGGCCGGGCAGTACACCGTGTGCTTTACGGATCAGCTGACCGAGCAGGAGCGGGGCGAATTGCGGGCGCACCTGTGCGAAAAGGCACCGAAGATGAAGGTTATCCGATAATCCCAGCACCGTTGTGCGTCACGCGCAGCGGTGTTTTTTATGTAAATCTTCGCTTGCGCCGTCCGGAAAGGTTGACAATCTGCCCCGGTTGATTTACCATGTAATTTGGTATTCTATCTATTGAAATCAATGCCTGAAATAACAGCGGGCGCTTATGCCCGGTGTATACGGAGGAATCCGGCTTATGAAGATGGTTTGCAAGAAGATCGTGGCTCTGCTGGCCTGCATGATGCTCCTGATGAGCATGATGCCCACCGCCCTGGCGGCCTGGACGACGCTGGAAGTGAACTTCCAGGGCTTGATCGCCCAGGAGGGCGGTCAATGGCGCATGGAGAAGCTGAGTGGCTCCTTCAGCGTGCAGCAGAACGGCCAGGAGATCGGCCGGGTGACGGCTGACAGCAAGGGCAGCAGCATGATGACGCTGGACAGCACCGCCAATGTGCTGCTGGTTCCGGACATGGCCACCATGCCCGAGGGCTATCTGATCCAGCAGACCGGATATTCTGCCTCTGTGACTGCAGGCCGGCTGAACTCTGCGCTGGTGATGGCCTATGCCGATGCGGGTCTGTTCACCCTGCAGACCAAGGGCGAAAACACCTTCACCCTCACCAACAGCCTGGAGGAAGCGGTGCTGACCTTCATCACCGAGGCCGATGGCAGCTACGCCCTGCCGGAAGCCCTGCCTGCCGGGGTGTACACGGTGCATCACGAGAAGGGCGAGGCGGTCTGGCCTGACTTTGCGCTGATGCTGACGGCTTATCGTGGCGCGGCGGAGCAGATCATCCTGGTGGACGAAGCCTATGCCCTGGCCAACAGCCTGGAGCCCGTGGAGCTTACGCCCGAGCCCACGGCGGAGCCGACGGAGGAACCCACGGCAGTTCCCACCGAGGAACCCACGCCCGAACCCACGGCAGTTCCTACCGAGGAACCCACGCCTGAACCTACGGCAGTTCCCACCGAGGAACCCACGCCCGAACCTACGGCAGTTCCTACTGAGGAACCCACGCCCGAACCTACGGAAGCTCCTACCGAGGAACCCACTCCCGAACCCACGGCAGTTCCTACCGAGGAACCCACTCCCGAACCTACGGAAGCTCCTACCGAGGAACCCACGCCCGAACCCACGGCAGTTCCCACCGAGGAACCCACGCCCGAACCTACGGAAGCTCCTACCGAGGAACCCACTCCCGAACCCACGGAAGCTCCTACTGAAGAGCCCACGCCCGAACCTACGGCAGTTCCTACCGAGGAACCCACTCCCGAACCTACGGAAGCTCCCACCGAGGAACCTACGCCTGAACCTACTGAGGAACCCACGCCCGAACCTACGGCAGTTCCTACCGAGGAGCCCACGCCTGAACCTACTGAAATTCCCACTCCCGAACCTACCGAGGAGCCTACCCCTGAACCTACCGTCGAACCCACTGCTGAACCTACGGCTGTGCCGGTGGGCGAGCCGGTGATGCTGGTGGAGCTGCCTGCGGATGAGGCGGCGGCCAGCCTGAATGTGCGCGTGTACAACGACCGCAACAGCAACGGCGCCCGCAACAATTATGACGGCGCTGTGCAGGATGTGGTGCTGGAGCTGATCCCTGTGGGCAGCGATGCGCCCATTGCTGTGGTGGCCACCGACAAGAAGGCCGAACCCACCTTTGAGGGCATCCCCGCCGGGCAGTATCAGCTGCGGGTCACCTTGCCCCTGGGGCGCGGCTTCAGCAAGACGGGAGATCTGGATCACCCCACCTCCGGCAACATCATGGAATACAGCCTGGACAACGTGCAGCTCAGCCCGGTGCTGGAGCTGACGGCAGGGGAGAAGCGCACGGTGGCCATCGGCTCCACCACGCTTTCCGGCGTCAGCGGCAAGGCCTGGGATGATGTGAACGGCGACGGCATCATGCAGGACGACGAACCCGGCCAGGAGGGTGTGTTCATTTCTCTGGTGGGCGTCAACAACGGCCTGGTGTATGAGTACACCACCGATGAAACTGGCGAGTATTACATCAGCCAGGTGAAGCCCGGCAATTACAAGATGACCGTGACCACGCCGGAAGGCACCATGTTCACCAAGTACTCCAAGACCGGCGGCTCTGCCCGCTCCTACTACACCACCGAGGGCAAGCGCAGCGACTCCCGCTCCTTCAAGCTGGAGGAGGGTGAGGTGTTCGAGAATCGCCACATCGGCGTGGTGGGCGATGGCGAGATCGAGGCCTTCTGCTTCCTGGATGCCAACTTCAACGGCCTCTACGATGAGGGTGAAGCGCCCCTGGCCGGAGCGGAGATCCAGGTGATCAAGTCCAACGGCAACACGCTGAACCGCGCCACCTCCGGTGAAGATGGCATTGCCCGCGCTGGGGCGCTGCGCAACGGCACCTACAGCGTGAGCGCCACCATCCCCGAGGGCTATGCCTTCACCTGCACGGCGGAGGGCGGCAACCCCTTTGAGAACAATAACGGTCGCCGCAAGGACACCGTGAAGGATATCACCGTGGACACCGCCGCCAAGACCACCATGTATCTGGGCGCGGTAGTGCCTGCCACCATCACCGGCGTAGCTTACCTGGACGACAATTTCTCCGGCACCCAGGATGCGGGCGAGGACGTGGTTTCCGGCCTGCTGGTGGCGCTGCTGGATGAAAACGGCGAGAAGCTGGTGGTGGATCGCACCACGGTGAAGGGCAAGTACATCTTCGAAGGACTGAACCCCGGCACCTATTCCATGCGACTGGAAGCCAAGGCGGGCTATGCCTTCACCAAGCTGGGCGAGGGGAACTACTTCCTCAACACCGGCGACGGCAAGGGTCAGACCGAGCCATTTGCCGTGGCTATGGGACAGCAGATGACGGGCATTGACATTGGCCAGATCCTCCCCGGCACGGTGCAGGGCAGCGTGTTTGCGGACGCCAACGACAATGGCGTACAGGACGGCACCGAGGCGGGCTTTGTCGGCACGGTGGTGCGCCTGATGAGTGAAGAGGGCGAGCATTTCGCCGCCACCATCGGCGAGGACGGCAAGTTCGTCTTTGATGCGGTGATGCCTGGCCGGTACTTCCTGCAATATGAACTTCCCAGCGAGAGTGCCTTTGCCAAGGTGACCAGCGGCGGCAATACCATTGCTGCGGTGGGCAACCTGGGGCAGGGCGAGTGGTTCGACTTCAAGGTGGGCGACGAAGTGAACGCCCCTCTGTGCGGCGGACTGAAGCTGGGCAGCATCACCGGCGTGGCCTTTGCCGACCACAACGGCAGCGGCACCCAGGAGGAGGGCGAGGCCGCCCTGCCTGGCATGACCTTTGAGCTGGTTCCCAGCCGCAGCGACATCGAAAGCGTGACCCTGACCACCCAGGCCGATGGCAGCTTTGCCATCAAGGGTCTGCACCCTGATACCTACACCCTGAAGGTGGCTTGCCCCGAAGGCTATGTGCTGTCCCGCACGGACAATGTGATGCTGCCGCTGAAGGCTGGCGTGAACGCGCAGAGCATCACCCTGAACCTGGCCATGGGCGACAGCTGGAACGGCCAGCTGCTGGGCGCTGTGATGCCTGCTGCCCTGCGGGGTATCGCCTGGATGGACGAGAACCTGGACGGCCTCTACGACGAGGATGAGATCAAGCCCGCTGGCGAGACCGTGACGGTGATCGACCAGCACAATGGTCAGGTGTTTGCCACCGTGGCCATTGGGGAGGACGGCAGCTTTGCCGCCGAGGGGCTGATCCCCGGCAGCTACACCTTGCAGCACGGCCCGGCCATCGAGGGCAAGAAGGGCGAATCCACCTTCACCTATGAGAATGGCATGATGGTGATGCACGACATCGCCCTGGCCGAGGACGAGACCCGCTCCGACCTGATGCTGGGCATTGTGTGCCACACCAGCATCGCAGGCCATGTGTGGGTGGACATGGGTGATGCCTATGCCGCCCAGAGCGGCGCTGAAATGACCCTGACCGACGCCGCGGGCAATGTGCTGGCGAGCACGACCTCCAATGAGCTGGGTCACTATGCCTTTGATGGCCTGATGCCCGGCGAGTACATCCTGCAGGTGACCCTGCCGGAAGGCCGCGTGGTGGTGGAACCCGGCGACGAGCGCCTTGCTGACGGCAGCCGCGCCAGCGTGATGGTGGACTGCGACGCCCGCAGCGCTAAGAGCGGTGTGATCACCCTGCTGATGAGCCGCGACCAGCGGAACATGGATGTGGGCGTGGTGCTGCCCGGCTCCCTGGGCGACAAGGTGTGGCTGGACGAGAACGCCAACGGCCTCCAGGACACCGACGAGGGCGGCATCCCCGGCGTGAAGATCGAGCTGATGCGCGGCGAGGAAGTGGTGGCCGAAACGGTCTCTGACCAGTACGGCTTCTACCGCTTCCAGGATGTGTACCCCGCCACCTACACCCTGCGGGTCACCGCTCCTGCGGAGGTAAAGCCCACCCAGCAGAGCACGGATATCCCGCTGATCGCCTCCGTGCTGGGTGAGGATGGCATTTCCACCCCTGTGCAGGTGGCCAGCGACAAGGCCAACCGCAACGCCGACCTGGGCTTCGTGCTGGTGAAGGAGGGCGCTTACCCCGCCGGATACGGCCAGGGCGCCACCCAGGACTGGACGAAGATCAAGACGGACGACTGACGCTTGGAGAGACTCGATTTTGCTGTCGGGTCTCTCTTTTTGCTTGCCAGCGGATGGGTCTTGTGTTATAATATTTGTTCATAAAGGAGGCACACTTATGCGTAGTATGACGGGCTGTGGACGCTGCCAGATGCTCCGGGACTCTTGGGAGATCACCGTGGAGCTGAAGGCCGTCAATCACCGTTTTCTGGATATTTCCTGCCGCCTGCCCAGGAGCATCGCCTTCCTGGAGGAAACCGTGCGGCAGAGCATTTCCGCCCAGATGAAGCGCGGCCATGTAGACGTGTTCATCACCGTGCGCCGGGTGGGCGAGAGCAATCGCCAGGTGCAGGTGGATGCGGCGCTGGCCAAGTCCTACATGGATGCGGCGCAAGCCGTGGCGGAGGCCATTGGCAAGGCGACCCTGCCTGCCGTGACCGATGTGATGCGCATGGAGGGTGTACTCACCCTGACCGAGGCCGACATGGACGAGGATGCCGTGGCCGCCCTCTGTCGAGAGGCTGCGGACGGCGCTGTTTCCCAGCTGTGCGATATGCGGGACAAGGAGGGTGTCAACCTGCGCGCTGACCTGTCCGCCCACCTGGAAGCTGCCGCTGCATTGCGGGAGAAGATCCTGCTCCGCGCTCCCGGCGTGGTGGAGGACTACCGCACCCGCCTGCAGCAGAAGCTGGCCCAGCTGGTGACCGACGCGGTGGAACCCCAGCGCCTGGCCCAGGAGGTGGCCATCCTGGCCGACCGCTGCGCCATTGATGAAGAGCTTTCCCGCCTGGACAGCCACATCGGCCAGATGCGCAAGTTCTTCGAGGCGAAGGGCGAGATCGGCAAGAAGATGGACTTCCTGATCCAGGAAATGAACCGGGAGGCCAACACCATCGGCTCCAAGGCCTCCGATGCGCAGATCGCCCAGCACGTGGTGGATCTGAAATCCGAAATTGAAAAGATGCGCGAACAGGTGCAGAATGTGGAGTAAGGCATGAAGCTGCTGAATGTAGGCTTTGGTAACATGGTGAACACCACGCGGATGGTGGCCATCGTGAGCCCGGACTCTGCGCCGGTGAAGCGCCTGGTGCAGGACGCCAGGGATGCAGGCCGCGTCATCGACGCTACCTGCGGCCGCCGCACCCGCGCGGTGATCGTGATGGACTCCGACCATGTGGTTCTCTCGCCCCTGCAGCCGGAAACGGTGGCCGGGCGCATGGAAGGCAAGGCGAAAGCTACGGATGAGGAGGATGTGGAATGAAAGCGACGCGCAAGGGTATGCTGCTGGTGATCTCCGGCCCCTCCGGCACGGGCAAGGGTACGCTGATCGACAGGCTGCTGAAGGAGGACCCCAGCTTCGTGTTTTCGGTGAGCGTTACTACACGCAAGCCCAGAGATTATGAAGTGCAAGATGTACATTACCACTTTATTTCCGACGAAGAATATGATAAACTATTGGCGGAGGATGCTTTCATCGAGCATGCCACCGTCCATGCCAACCGCTACGGCACGCTGAAAAGCGAGGTCTACGAGCGGATGGAAAGGGGACAAAATGTCCTCCTGGACATCGATCCCCAGGGCGCCCGAGCCGTGGTGGAAAAAGAGAAGGAATGCGTGAGCGTGTTCATCCTCCCCCCCAGCTATAAGGTGCTGAAGGAGCGCCTCCACACCCGCAACACCGAGGATCCTGTGGAGATCGCCCGCCGCCTGGGCAACGCCAAGGGCGAGATCGACCAGCTGCAGCGCTACCAATACGCTGTGGTGAACGACAGCCTGGAGCTGGCCTTTGAACAGCTTTCGTCCATTGTCAACGCGGAGAAGCAGCGCACCAACCGCTATTTCCCCGTGGTGGAAGAAGAATAAAGGAGGAAAAGTCCTATGTCTATTGTTGAACCCAATGTGCTGGAGCTGCTGGAGCACGCCGAATCCCGCTACACCCTGGTGGTGGAAGCTTCCAAACGCGGCCGTCAGATCGTGGCTGGCAGCCAGCCCCTGATCGACGCCCACGAGATGAAGCCCCTGAAGGTGGCCGTGGAGGAGATCAACCGCGACCTGATCACCTACGACAATCCTGTGCTGGATGAGGAGCAGACCGAACAATGAAATTGACCGGCAGAGAGATCGTGCTGGGTGTGACGGGAGGCATCGCCGCGTATAAGAGCGCGGAGATCGTCTCCCGTTTGCGCAAATTGGGCGCCAACGTTCATGTGATCATGACGAAGAACGCCACCCAGTTCATCACCCCCCTGACCATGGAGACCATGTCCAACAACCCCGTGGTGGTGGATACCTTTGACCGTCCTGCTACCTGGGAGGTGGAGCATATCGCCCTGGCCAAGCGGGCAGAGGTGTTTGCCATCGCCCCGGCCACGGCCAATATCATGGCTAAGATGGCCTGCGGCATTGCGGACGATATGCTGTCCACCACCGTGCTGGCCACCAAAGCCCCGGTGCTGCTTGCCCCTGCCATGAATGTGGGCATGTGGACGGCGGAGATCACCCAGGAGAATGCTGCTACGCTGAAGAAGCGGGGCGTGCATTTTGTGGGGCCGGACGCGGGCTTCCAGGCCTGCGGGGACGTCGGCAGCGGCCGCATGAGCGAGCCGGTGGACATTGTGGAGGCCATTTGCGCCATCCTGTGCCCCAAGCTGGACATGGAAGGCTTGAAGGTGATGGTCACCGCCGGCGGCACCCGGGAACGGCTTGACCCTGTGCGCTACCTGGGGAATGATTCCTCCGGTAAGATGGGCTTTGCCATTGCTGCGGCGGCCAAGGCTCGCGGCGCGGAGGTCACGCTGGTGTGCGGTCACACCACCGCCCAGCAGCCTGCGGATATCCCCACCGTGCGGGTGCAATCCACCTGTGACCTCTATGAGGCCGTCACCAGCTGCGCCCCGGAGATGGATGTGATCATTCAGGCGGCGGCCCCGGCGGACTACCGCTTCGCCAACCCCAGCGCCCAGAAGATGAAGAAGGAAGCGGGCAAGCCGCTGATCTTCGAATTGGTGGAGAACCCGGACATCGCCGCCGCCGTGGGCGCGGCCAAGAAGCCCAGCCAGACGCTGGTGGGTTTTGCCGCCGAAACGGAGAACCTGCTGGACAACGCCCGGCGCAAGCTGGACAAGAAGAATCTGGACATGATCGTGGCCAACGATGTGTCCAAGCCCGGTGCGGGCTTCAACGTGGATACGAACATCGCCACGCTGATCACCCGGGACGGTATGACCGACTGCCCCCTGCAAAGCAAGGCAGAGCTGGCGGAGACTATACTGGACAAGATTGTGGAGTTGAGGGCAAAGTAATAGGCTGTAACGCCAAAAGCCTCCCTCTCGAGGGAGGTGGCAGCCGCTTGCGGCTGACGGAGGGAGTTTGCGTAACATGAACGCATAGAAGTGTTTATGCGATCAAGCGGCAGAACCACTCCCTCAGTCAGGCTTACGCCTGACAGCTCCCTCGAGAGGGAGCCTTATATGGCGTACCATACGCAAACACCTCCGCATACAGTTAGTTGTGCGGAGGTGTTGCTGTTCCTATCGAAATCGAGAAATCGTTTCGTCGCTCCAAACATGGACTTCGATGTATCGTTCCGGGCCAAAACGGCCATCATTGTTCCAATGCTGAGGCAGGCCGTATTTAGCAATGATCTGCAAAATCTCATCGTAGGTATACAGCTTTTTACGGTACTCCTTTTTGTCGGTCACACGGGGACTGAACGTAGGATGGGAATCGCCGTAGGTGAAGGACAGCGTGCGAAGATCAAATTCCTCAATAGGGATGCGGATATAATCACATTCGGTATACCAGGTGGATAGCCAGGGACTGTGTTCCACAGTCATGTAATGGGGAACAGCACGCTGGAGGAGTCCACCTTTTTTGATGAATTCGCGCCGGAGAATATCCTCGTAATATCGACGGTCGGCGTTATAGCTGGGTTGGCGGGCAGCGCACTGCACCTGGGGCTTGCTGGCACGGATGGCATTCAGTACGGCATCTGCTTCCTCCAATGGCAGGTCTGACAGATTGCGGAAGGGCGGTGTGCCTTTCTCAAAATAGTGGTAGAGATCCATAAATGGTCACATCCATTCGGCAAGATTCATTTCCATGATGATCTCGTCCTCGTCCCGGTCGATCTCCACAAAGCCAAGCTGGGTGTAAAGCTGTTTGGCAATTTCGTTGTCCTCAAGGTAGCACAGGACGACCTTGCTGTACCTGCCGTCCTGCCGCATAGCATCAAGCACCATGCAGGTGGCTGCTTTGCCGTAGCCGCGGCCCTGGTAGCGTTCATCAATGAAAAGCTGGCTCAGGTCGTAGGCTTCCAGTTCGGGGCAGTCGTGATAAAGCCCCATGCCGACGGGCGTCTCGTCATCATAGATGAGAAAAGCGCGGCTGTTTGCATTGCGGTAGGCGTAAGCGCGAGCCAGTAACACGGTGCTGTTGGCTACGTAGTTTTTCTGGGATTCGGCAACTTGCAACGGAATTCGCCAGTTGCCCTCGTCGATGTCTTCAAATCGTATCATAGGTTTTCTCCTTATCTATGTCCGTCAAAGTCCCGCTGCCGTGCAATTTCATACAAGCAAATACTTGCCGCGCAGCCCACGTTCAGCGAGGATGCGGCACCGTAGATGGGGATGCGCAGAAGCTGGTCGCAGGCTTCCTTCCAGGCTTTGCTCATGCCGAAGGTCTCGTTGCCCACGATGAGTACCGTGGGGCGGGTGAAGTCGGCCTGGTGGAGGCTGGCGGTGCCCTTGGCGCTGGTGCCGACGATTTGCGGCACGGTGGGCAGGCTGTGCAGGAAGGAGACGGCCTCTTCACAGGAACCAAAGCCGCAGAAGGGGACGTGGAACAGCGTGCCGATGCTGGCGCGGATGCATTGGGGATCGTAGAAATCCGCACTGTGCCCGGTGGTGATGATGCCGCAGGCCCCAAAGGCATCGGCAGAGCGGATGATGGTGCCTAAGTTGCCGGGGCTGTTGGGGCGGTCGCACAGGACGATCAGCGGGTTGGGTGCGGCCTCGATGGTGCGGCGCAGGCGGGCTTGCGGGTCGCTGCGCTGATGCACCAGGCACACCAGCTCGCAGGGGTTCTCCCGGTCGCTTAGCTCGGCCATCATGTCGCCGGGCATGGGGTGGAGGAACTCCGGCGCGGCCTTGGATATCATATCCTGCGCCCAGCCGGAGAGCCGCTTGTCTGCATTGTAGCCCATGGCATAGAAGCGTTCGCCGCCGGCAATGGCCTGCTCCACGGGATGCACGCCCTCCAGAAAGTACAGTTTGGCGTGGGTGCGCTTTTCACGGTTGCGGCGCAGGGTTTCATAGCGCTGGAAAACATCGCTGCGGGAGCGCAGGGGGCGAATATCAGGCATGGTGGTGTTTCCTTTCGTGTTCGAGCAGCCATTCCTTCATGTCCAGACCCTCGCCATAGCCGGTGAGGCTGCCATCCGCGCCGATGACCCGGTGGCAGGGGACGATGATGCAAATGGGGTTGTGGTGATTGGCGTCGCCCACGGCACGGGAGGCGCTGGACTGGCCGATCATGGCGGCCAGCTGGCCATAGGAGCGGGTCGTGCCGTAAGGGATTCTGCGCAGGGTGTGCCAGACCTTCAGGCGGAAGGCGGTGCCCTCCATGTGCAGGGGCAGGTCAAAATCCGTCAGCTGGCCGGAAAAATAGGCGTTCAGCTGACGGACGCATTCTGCAAGCAATGGGGTGGTGGGCGGGGTGCATTCTTCCGCGGTGCGGGTCACGCTGCTGATGCCGTCCTCTGCCGCCTCGATGCGCAGATGCCCCACCGGGGAAGGCATGACGCAATGCATCAGTCCAGCACCGTCTGGTCGAAGGGCAGGACGAGGCGGTTGCTGCCGTCCTCCCACAGGCGCTCCAGGTTGTAGTAGGCGCGCTCCTCCTGGTGGAAGATGTGTACCATGATGAAGCCGTAGTCCATCACGATCCAGCGGCCTTCGTTCTGGCCTTCGGTGCGGCGGGGAGAAATGCCGCGCTGCGCCATGCGGTCGTCCACCTCGTCGGCCAGCGCCTTCACCTGGGAGGCGCTGCGGCCGGAGGCGATGACCATATAATCGCAGATCACGGTCAGCCCCTGCACGTCCAGGGCGATGATGTCGCGGCCCTTTTTGTCGTAGATCACCTGAGCAATTTCTTGAGCGAGAGCGTTGTCCTGCATATGTTCCTCCTGATATCAGTTGTTGGTTTGCGGCAGGCTGCGCAGCCACTGGATGGTCTCCAGGGTGGTGGGGTGCAGCGCCTTGCCGCCTTTTTTGACGTACTTGGTGGTGCCCTCCATGCTGTAGAGCACGGCTTTCTCCAGGGAAAGCTGCGCCAGCAGGCGGGTCTTGTTCAGCGTGGGATAATCCGCGCGGGTGGGCTCGATCTTGTCGGCCAGGTAGACGATCATGTCCAGCTGGGTCATCTGGGGCTGACCGGTGGTGTGGCAGGCAATGGCGTGAAGCACGTTGGGATCCTGCACGCCGTATTCCGAGGCGGCCAGATAGGCGCCCGCCACGGAATGCAAAAGGTTGCTGCTTTCGATCAGCTTTTCGTCAGCGGTGAGCTGGTGCATGCGGCAGATGGCCTGCATTTCCTTCAGGGGCAGGCACTTGGCGCAGTCGTGGAGCAGCCCGGCGATCTCCGCCCGGCGCATGTGCATCTGATGCGTCCGCGCCAGCTGGCGGGCGGTGTGCGCAACGGCTAAGGTGTGGGCAAAGCGCTTGGCCGTCAGCGCGGCGAAAAGCTTGTCCATCCATTCGTCGGCCTGGTCGATGCGCTTCTGCATGCCGTAGAGTCCCTTCACGCCGCAGTATTCCCGCACGGGTACGGGCAGGGTAGGCGTGGGGCGGCCGGCGGCCAGGTCGGCGCGGATGTCGGTGGAGGACGCGTCCAGGGGTTCCATGGTCATCATCACAATGGTGCCGCCCATTTCCGTCAGGCGCTTGCGCTCGTCGTTGAGCTGGGCGGGGGTGTAATGCCATGCCCGGGGGCAGACTAGGAAGCTGCACAGCTTCAGCACCTGCTGAAAGTTGCGCCAGTTCTTCAGCTCCATCAGCGTATCTGCACCGATGATGTAAAACAGCTCTGCTTTGGGATAATTCTCCTTGAGAATGGACAGCGTATCCACCGTATAGATCACGCCGCCCCGGTCAATCTCCACCCGGCAGGGTTCCAGCCCGGCCTCCTGGGCACAGGCGGCGCAGACCATCTTCCAGCGATCCTCCGCGGGGGTGATGTCGGTTTTGTGGGGCGGGTTGCCGGTGGGGATCACCAGCACACGATCCAGCTTTGCCTCGGCCATAGCGGCCTTGGCCATTTCGATATGTCCCAGATGGATGGGATCGAACGTCCCGCCCATGATGCCAATGCGTTCCTTCGCCACGGCACTTCCTCCTTTGAATGCTCTTATTATAAACGATTTTCGGCAAACAATAAAGAAGAAAATGCAAAAGGAGGACATATCTTGCAAAGCTATTTGAGAAAGGCGCGACTCTCCACCCTAGCAGACAATGCAGGGCTGCGGCTGGTGATCCTGCTGGCGGCTCTGGGGTGGTTCGTTTTTCTGTGGGGACTGAGCCTGCCTGCGCTGCTGGCGGGACTCTCCCTGGGCATGATGGGGCAGCTGGCGCTGACCCATTACCGCCGTCACACCGTGGACAGGCGGGAGGATGCCCTGCGCCGACGCCTGGGTGGGGAGCTGCTGCTGGAGGAAATGCTGCTGGCGCCAGCCCGTCAGGCGCATTTCCAAGCGGCGCTTCTCCTGGGGCAGCGGTATCCTCTCACCATGGAGCGGGTCACGGAGGAGGGGATGCTCTGCTTCAGCGGTGAAGAACGGCTGCTGGTGAGCTGCATCTCCCTGCCGGAGGAAGGTGAGGTGGGGCAGGGGAACATCATCGCGGTGCAGCGCGCTTGCCGCAAGCATGGTGCGGAACGGGGCGTGGCCTGCGTGACAGGACGCTGCTCTGCCAAGGTGGAGGCCTGGGCGGCGGAGGGGAGCATCCCGGTCAGGATCATCCGGCGGGATATGCTGCTGGCGTTGGCGGGTCAGGCCAGCCCTGCCACGGACGAGCAGCTGATTCAACTGGGCAAACGCAGAAAACGCCCTGCCGCCACCGGGGTGGTGCAGACCATCCTCCGGCGGGACAAGGCGAAGACTTATATGCTCTATGGCGTGGGGTTGATGCTGATGTACCTGGTGACAGGCTTGCGGTATTATCCCATTCCCGGGGGCGTGTGTATGCTGCTGGCGGTGCTGTGCCGGTGCGGGAAGGGGGAGGAGAGGCTGTGAATTACATGAACAGGGCACGGATATAGTCCTGTCGTTGATTCAGAATACGGACGACCAGCGCTTCCTGGCTGCTGGCCAAGTAGAAGATACAGTAGCCTTCGCAAACCAAATAGCGGTATTCGGTGTGAACGGAAAGCAATGCGTCCAAAGGACGACCACATTCGGGGAAATCTTGCAAACGAAGGATACTGCGCTTGATTTCTCGGATGATGCGCTGCGCAGCATCGGGATTGTATAGCTCGTTGCTGATGTACTCTTGGATGGCAACGAGGTCTTTGCGTGCCTCCTTAGAAATAGTGATGCGCGCCATACTTATCCCTCCAGCCCGGCAAAGGCTTCATCAATGGTCAGCCCGCCCTCAGCACGGATGGATTCAACACCCTTGGAAAGCTCTGCCAGAAGCTTAACGGTGGCCTGGAGTTTCTCATAGTCGTTCATGCTCTGCACAACATAGCGGCCACGGCCGTTCTTTGTCAGATAAACGGGAGAGCCGTGATCGCAATGACTGAGCACTTCGCTGTAGTTCTTGAGATCAGAAATCGGAACGATGTTGGTCATGGGTATCCCTCCTTGTCATTAGTATAGCAAAATTCACCGTGAAATTCAACGGTGAATTTTGGAGGGCGCAAAGCGGAACCTGTGACGTTCAATCATACCGGTTAATGATCTCCCGCATTTCCTTCGCGATCTCCCGGGGAGACTTGCCATCCGTCCAGATGACGTGGTCGCCGGGATGGGGCGGCATACGCAGCCAATGGTACAGCACCTCGCCCTGGTCGCCGCGCTGGCGGTGGCGCTGGGCAAGGGTCTCCTCGGTACACTTCAGGGTGAAGGAAATGAGCTGGTAATCCTGGGCGGTGATGTCCCGCAGAATGCTGGCGCGGATGCCATCCTCGGTCAGAATGACCACGGAGGAGAAGAACACATAATCAAACTTGGAATGCAGGTAGTTGGACAAAGCGAAGGACATGACCTTGTCCCCGTCGCGCAGGCGAGGGTCGGTTACGGAGAAGGGATGCACACACCATGCCCAGTCGCCATCGAAAAAAGCGCTGTTGTCATAGGACTGGAACAGCAGGTCGGTCACGGTGGTTTTGCCCACGCAGGGTGAGCCGGTGATGAAAATCAGCTTTTGCTTCATGGGTGCCTCCTTCAGCGTTTTGCCCATTGTAGCACAAGGTTGTGGCTTTGTCTATTTCCTGGTGATGATCCTCTCCAATATGGCCGCCGCGTCGTCGATCTCCTGCTCGGTGTTGTAGATGCCGGGTGAGATGCGCACCGCGCCGCTTTGCAGCGTGCCCAGCCAGGTGTGCATGGCGGGGGCGCAATGCAGCCCGCCCCGCACCGCAATGCCGCTGGCGTCCAATCCATCGGCGATCTGCCCGGCGTCCATGCCCTCCACCACAAAGCTGGTGATGCCCACACAGTCGGCATCAGGGTGGTGGAGCAGCCGCAGGCCGGGGAGGCCAGCCACCTGGCGACGGAAGCGCTGGTTGAGATACGTTTCGTATTCGTGGATCTCGCTGCGGTAGCGCCGGGCAAAGCGGATGCCCTGCAAAAGTCCGGCAATGCCCGGCAGGTTCAGCGTACCGGATTCATACCGGTCGGGCAGCAGGTCGGGCTGGAGCATGCTCTCCGAGGCGCTGCCGGTGCCGCCCACCATCAGGGGTTCGGGGTCGATACGGTTGCCCAGCGCCAGAATACCCGTGCCGTGAGGCCCAAGCAGCCCCTTGTGGCCGGGCATGGCTACCATGTCGGCACGGAGCGCCTCGGGGCTGACATCCAGCACACCGGCGGTCTGGGCGGCGTCCACCAGCAGGGGAACGCCGTTTTCCCGGCAGATGGCGCCCAGCCGGGCAACGGGCTGAATGACCCCGGTGACATTGCTGGCGTGGCACACCACCACCAGGGCGGTGCGGGGCGTGATGTGTTCCTGCAATATATGGGGCTGCAAGATGCCCATGCCGTCCGGCGGCAGCACCTTGAGGGCGATCTGCCCCCAGGCGGCGTAGCGCTTGAGCAGGCGCATCACCGCGTTATGCTCGCTGTGGGAGCAAAGCACCTCATCCCCCTGCTTCAGCACGCCGCTGATGGCCAGGTTGATGGCCTCGGTGCAGTTCTTGGTGAACACGATGCGCTCTGGCTTCTCCATGCCCAGCAGGCGGGCGGCTTCCTCACGGCAGGCTTGTACCACCCGTCCGGCCTGCAAGGCCAGGCGGTGACCGCCCCGGCCGGGATTGCCGCCCAGCTTCTCCATGGCGCCGGAAACGGCGCGGATCACCTGGGGCGGCTTGGGAAAGCTGGTGGCGGCGTTATCGAGGTAGATCATGGTTTCTTCAGCTCCTTTGCACCAAATGCACGGTTTGGGACTATTGTATGGTGTGGGGAAGGAGGTAGAACCATGGAAGAGCAATTCGGCATTGCGGCGTTCCGCTCGCGCCAGCAGGTGATGCACTTCGAGCGGGCGCTGCGCCGGGCGGGCGTGCCGACGTCCATCATCACCACGCCCAGGAGCGTTTCGGTGGGCTGCGGGCTTTCGGTAAGGTTTGAACTGCGGGATGTGCGGGACGTGCAGGATGTGTATCAGGTGGCCAAACCGGGGAACCTGATCGGCTTTTACCGGGTGGAACGCCAGGGGGGACACACCCAGGTGACGCCCCTGGGGATCCAGATGGGCTATCAGGGGTGAAATTCAGAAAAAAGTTTGCGAAAAGGCTTGCATTTTTGCGCCGGACATGGTATTATAACTTGCGATGTTCCGAATTACCTGAAGGAGGTGAATCGAGTGCCGAATATTAAGTCCGCTAAGAAGCGCGTGAAGGTCAGCGAGAAGAAGAACCTGCGTAACCGCATGGTGAAGAGTGGTATGCGTACCGCTGTGAAGAAGTTTGTGACCGCCCTGGCTGATCCTCAGACCGCCAATGTGCAGTTGACCGCGACCACCTCCGCGATTGATAAGGCCGCCGCTAAGGGCGTTATCCACAAGAATGCCGCCAATCGCAAGAAGGCCCGTCTGGCCAAGCAGCTGAACAAGGCTGCTGCTGTGTGAGCCTGCCGGTTTCGCGTTTGATAAACCTCGTTCCAGAAATGGAATAGAGGTTTTTCTTTTTGCGTCGTCAAAGTGGCGGAGCCACTTTGACGAGGTTTTGCAGATTTGGACTGGTCGCTGCGCTCCCGGCCGTCCAAATCTGTAAGGAATGTTTTTCGCAGAGCGAAAAACGACCCGCCCCGCCGGGAAACCCGGCGGATACGAATTGAGTCGAAGGGTCTGCGGACCCTCCGACGCCTCCCGGGGAGGCGACCGAGCTGAGGCTCCCTCCGGGAGGGAGCTGTCGCCGCAGGCGACTGAGGGAGAACGCGGCGCAACATGATGGTCTACTAAACAAAAGGCGTACGATTTTTTACTGCACACCACTACGCCCTCTTGCCAAAGTGCGGTGATTATTGTAAATTGTAGGAAGGACTGGGAAGAATACGCCAAAATGCTGCGTTTGATCAGTAGATACGAAAGCAAGGGAGGAAACACCCATGAAGCGTTTCTTGGCGCTGGTGCTGGCGCTGTGGTTGCTGATGCCAATGGCGGCGGCAGAAGAATTTGTGCTGGAAGCGGCGCTGCCCTTGGTGGATGCTGCTGCGGCGCAGGCCATGGGGCAAAGCGAAGGCAGATACTGCGGCGTGCGCACCATGGCCGTGGACCAAAGCGACGATGGCCTGGCGGTGCGCATCCTGGGAGATGTGTACCTGGCGGATGCACAGCTGGAGCAGCTCAGCCTGGAGCAATACGCGCAGGTGGAATGGCTGGATCGCCGGGCGGTGGTGGAGCTGCGCTGGGAGAAGGATGCGTGGCAGGTCACTTCCTTCTCCCTGGATGCCGAACTGGAAATGGAGCAGGCCGCCCAGGAGTATTTCACCAGCGCCATGGTGGAGTATGTGAATCCTGAAAGGGGCTTCTCCATCCTGTACCCCGCTGTGTTTGGTGAAGATGCGGTGACCGTGGAGGAAAACGGCCTCTCCGGACAGGTGGAGGGTGCGTCCTTCCGGGTCGGATGCACGGCCAATGAGGCGGGCTGGACAACAGAATCATTTATGGAGCACCAAAAGAAGGAAACTCCCGGTGCCGAAACGAATATGAATGATATTACAGGCACGGGTCGGCTGATCGTCCATGGGGAAGCGGAGACGCTGGTGCGTTTCTTCATCGTGACCCCGGAGTGGGTCTATCAGGCTGAGCTGCGCTATGACCAGAGTATGAGCAAGGATTTTTCGCTGTACAGCGATTATATGATGCATTCGTTTACCGTGGACGAGATGGGTCTGGGGTAAAGGGTGGAATGGAGGAACGAACATGAAACGCATGGTAGCAATCTGTCTGGCGCTGATTTTGCTGGCGGGGCTTGTGCCTGCGCCTCAGGCAGAGGCTGCACCCCTGACCCTGACGGTGAAGGGCGGCTGGCTGCGCCTGAGGGAGACCGCTTCTTTTAACGGCGACACGATCTCCAGCTATTATACCGGCACCAAGGTCACCGTGCTGGACGCTCTGGGCGCCTGGTACAAGGTGGAAGCCCCGGATGGCCGGGTGGGCTATATGTATGGCAGTTACCTGTCCAGCAGCGGCACCGGCTCCAGCTCCACGGGCACAAGTCAAAATATCACCGCCTATGTGACCAGCAAGAACGGCAAGGGCGTGCGCATGCGCACCGGCCCCGGCACCTCCTATGGCGTGGTGCGCCAGTACAGCGTGGGCACCAAGGTGACCATCCTGAATGCGGGCACCTACTGGCACTACATCAGCGTGGGCGGCCAGAAGGGCTACATGATGGCCGAATACCTGACCACCAAGGCGGTCAGCCCTGCCCCTGATGCCGACGTGCCGGAGTACACCGCCTACGTCACCAGCGGCAATGGCAAGAGCGTGAACCTGCGCCAGGGTCCCAGCACCAGCTATGGTTCCAAGGGCTCCTATGCCGTGGGCACCCAGGTGACGGTGCATGGTGCCAGCGGCAGCTGGAGCTACATCACCGTGAATGGTGTGAAGGGCTATATGATGAGCAAATATCTCACCACCACCAAGCCCAGTACCGGCAGCTCCGGCTCCACCACCACGGACTACACCGCCTATGTCACCAGCTCCAATGGCAAGAGCGTGAACCTGCGCTCCGGTGCGTCCACCCGCTACAGCTCCTATGGCTCCTATGCGGTGGGCACCAAGCTCACCGTGCTGGACAAGGGCAGCACCTGGAGCTATGTGGACATCAACGGCCAGAAGGGCTACATGATGACCAAGTACATCACCACCACCAAGCCCAGCACCGGGAGCAGCAGCGGCACGGCCACCAACTACACGGCCTATGTCACCAGCTCCAATGGCGGCGGCGTGTATCTGCGCAGCGGCGCCAGCACGGCGTATTCCTCCATCGGCTTCTATGGTGTGGGGACGCAGGTCACCGTGCTGCGGCATAACAACACCTGGGATTATGTGCGCATCGGCAGCCGCGAAGGCTACATGATGAACAAGTTCCTCACCACCAGCAAGCCCGGCGGCACCAAGCTGACCAGCGTATCCATCGACGACAGCACCCCCACCGTGGGGCAGACGCTCACTGCGGGCGTCCAGCCCACCGGGGCTACGGCCACCTATGTGTGGAAGCGGGGCGACGGCACCCAGGTGGGCACCGCCAAGGCGTACACCGTGCAGCCCGGGGATGTGGGCTTCGCGCTGTGGGTGGAGGTGACTGGCACGGGTGAATACAACGGCACCGTGACCAGCAGCAAGACCAGCGCGGTGCAGGCTAACCAGCTGATCACCACGGTGACGGATCTGCATTAAAGGGACAAAAAACAGCCACAGGCCAATCAAACATTGCCTGTGGCTGTTTTCTTTATTTCTGCCAGATGCACACCGCCGCCGCCATCAGCCCTTCGTGGGTGATGGAGAGCAGCACCTCGCCGCCCTCAGCGGCTGCTTCTGCTTTGCCGGTAAGGCGGTAGTAGGGCTGACCCAGCTCGGTGTGCAGCACTTCGATATCCTGCAGGGGCAGCGCCAGCCCCACGCCCACGGCCTTGAGGAAGGCCTCCTTGGCGGCGAAGATGCCCGCCATGCTCTGGCTGGCACTGAGGCCGCGGCCACGGATGTAGGCTGCCTCCGCCGGGGTGAAGAAGCGGCTCAGGAAGCGGTCATCCTGCAAATTCTTTTCCATGCGGCTGATGTCGCACAGGTCGATGCCCACGCCGCGCACCTTACACATAGCCCATCACTCCTCTCACGGATACGTCGCCTGCCAGCACGCGGTGCAGCGTGCCGGACTCGTCCCGCACCAGCAGGGCTCCGGTTTCGTCGATGTCTTCGGCTGTGCCGGTGAAGTCCTCGCTGCCGGAGACCTTCACCGTGCTGCCCAGGGTGCAGCTGCGGGCGCGGTAGTCCTGGGCAATGGCGGCAAAGCCGCCCTGCTCCAGCCGGGCGATGGTCTCCTCCAGCGCGGCCAGGTAGCGCACCAGCAGCTCCCGGCGGGCGGGAGGTGCCATGTGATCCTCAATGGAGGTGGCCTGGTGCGCCAGCTCGGCGGGGTAGGCGCCCCGGCGCACATTCAGCCCGGTGCCCACCACAATGTAGTCAATGCCCTCGCCGCCAAAGCCGATCTCCAGCAGGATGCCGCAGAGCTTCTTGCCTTCCAGCACCAGGTCGTTGGGCCACTTGATGCGGGCGTCCAGCCCGGTGACTTCGTTCACGGCCTGCGCCATGGCCAGAGCGGCGCAGAGGGTCACCAGGGGAGCCTGCTCCGGCTGGATGCGGGGACGCAGCAGCACGGAGAGCCACAGCCCCTGCCCGGCAGGGGAATGCCAGCCGCGGCCAAGGCGACCCTTGCCGGCGGTTTGGGTCTCGCACAGGCACAGGCTGCCGGCGGGTGCGCCGGAGAGCGCCATTTGCTTCAGCAGGGTGTTGGTGGAGGTGGCCTCGTGCAGCACCTGCACCTGACCGCGCCCCATATAGCGGGTGGTCAGCAGGGGGAGCCAGCCCTCGGCCAGCAGGGAATCGTGATGATTTGACATCGTTCAGCACCACTTCGTGTCGAAATTGTTACAATTCGCACAAGACGCAAAAGCCTTGTGTATGCTGATATTTTACAGCATGGACAGGGCTGTTTCAAGTATAAAAGCAACAAATGCTTGAAAAAATATGAAATGTTGTTTATAATAAAGTGAAAAACTTTTGTAATCAAGGAGGCAGTCTGTATGCAGCCCAGGCGCATCATTCAAGCCCTGCAGGAGAATATTTCCAAGGTCATCGTCGGCAAGGAGGAGGCCATTGAGTACGCACTCATCGCCCTTTTGTGCAAGGGTCATGTGCTGATCGAGGACGTGCCCGGCGTGGGCAAGACCACCCTGGCCAGCGCCCTGGCCAAGTCGCTGGACTGTTCCTTCCGCCGCATCCAGTTCACCCCCGACCTGATGCCCTCCGACGTGACGGGCTTCACGCTGGTGAACTTCAAGACCGGCGAAATGGAATACAAGGAAGGCGCGGTGATGAGCCAGGTCATCCTGGCGGACGAGATCAACCGCACCAGCCCCAAGACCCAGTCCGCGCTGCTGGAAGTGATGGAGGAGCAGCAGGTGACGGTGGATGGCATCACCCACAAGCTGCCCCAGCCCTTCATTGTGCTGGCTACCCAGAACCCCGGCGAATTCGTAGGCACCTACCCCCTGCCCGAGGCGCAGATGGATCGCTTCTTCCTGCGCATCGCCATGGGCTATCCCACCATCGAGCAGGAAATGGACGTGCTGGAGCGCTACTCCGGCACGGTGAAGCCCATGGCCGTGCTGGAACCCGTGTGCGCGGCGGAGGACATCATTGCCCTGCAGCAGATGGTGACCACCATCTACTGCTCGCCGGAGGTGCGCTCCTACGTGGCTACCCTGGCGGCGGCCACCCGCCAGGATCCCGCGCTGACGCTGGGTGCTTCCACCCGCGCGGCCATTGCGCTGATCCACGGCGCCCAGGCCTGCGCGCTGCTGGACGGGCGTGACTTCATCCTGCCGGAGGATGTGCAGCACATGGCGCTGCCGGTGCTGTCCCACCGCGTGGTGCTGAACCCTGAGGCACGCATGAAGGGCGTCACCGCCGAGCAGGTGCTGGTGAAGATTTTGAAGAATGTGGCGGTTCCTGTGAAGCTATGAAAGCGCATTTGATAATGCCTGCCGTGATCGTGGGCGCGCTGCTGCTGGCGGCGTTCTCCACGGGCAGCCCGATCTTCCTGGCCGGCGCTGTGCTGATCGCCCTGATGGTGGCGTTCAGCTTTCTTGGCGTGTGGCAGGCGGCGCGGACGCTGGAGGTGCAAAGCGACCTCAGCGGGCGTAGCGTGCAGCGGGGCGAGAGCGTGATGCTCACCGTGACGGTGAAGCACAAGGGGATCATCCCCATTGCGCCGATGCTGCTGGAACTTTACGCCACGCCGGATACCCCGGAGACCGCCGTGCGACTGAAGGATGCCCCCGGCCGCACCCAGAAGCTGACGCTGCCCTTCCACGCCACCCATGTGGGTGTGAGCAGCCCCGGTGTGAAAAGCTGCACGGTGGAGGATCTGTTCGGCTTTTTCTCCATGACGAAGCAGCCCAAGGCTGCCCAGAGCGAGCTGCTGGTGCTGCCCATGCCCTTCCAGGTGGAGCAGCTGACCTTCGCCCCCGGTGATTCCGGCCTGGAGACCATGGCGCGTGCCACCGAGGACGTGACCAACCCCAGCGACATCCGCGCCTATATGCCCGGCGACGCGCTGAAGAAGATCCATTGGAAGCTCTCCGCCCGCAAGCGGGAACTGGTGGTGCGCCGCTTTGAGGAGCCTGTGCTGCCCGATGCCCTGGTGCTGATGGACTGCTCACCGCCGCCCTCCTGGGGGCACCCGGAGGCGGAGGCGGATGTGCGGGACTCCCTGCTGGAGACCGCAGCCTCGGTGATGAACAGCCAGATGGCCACCGACCATGCGGTGCGCCTGCCGCTGCTTGGCGAGCATCCCGTGGAGCTGGACAAGGCCATGGGCATGCCCATGATATTGGAAAACCTGGCGCGGGTGGACTTCTCCGAAACGGATAAGTTCGAGCGGGTGCTGCTGCTGGAAACCCGAAGAATGCGCAAGGTGGGCGCCACGGTGGTGATCTCCGCCCGGCTTTCCAGCCACATGGTGGACGTGATGATCCGCATGCGCCGCATGGGTCCCATTGTGCGGCTGTATCTGGTGACCTTTACCCCGGATGATCCCATGGTGCTGCCGCTGATCAGCAAACTGCAGCAGGGGCAGATCGAAGTGTGCTATGTGACGCCGGTTCCGGCGTAATGACCCCAATATGATGGAAAGGAGCGATGGCATGAAGGATGCGGTGCGCCACGGCACGGTGGCATTTTGCATCGCGCTGGGGCTGACGCTGGCCATGCTGGGCTGCATGGGTATGCTTGCCCACGGCTGGATGGCGGCGGTGGTGCTCCTGGGCATCACGGTGGCGATGACGCTATGCTCGTTAAAGAAGCTGACGCGGCTCATCATGGGCGGCGTGATCCTGGCGGGCGCGGCGGCCTGGCTGCTGCTGGGCGGTGTGAATACCCTCAGCGAGATCCTGCGCGCCATGACGCTCCACTTTACCGGATTGAACGGCGCCCTGCCCATGGTGGCGCAGGAGACGGCGCTGCTGCTCTCGGTGCTGATGGGGGTGGCCGCCTTTGCGTTGACCAACCGCAGCATGGGGGCTTATCCCGCCCTGGCGGTGACGCTGCTGGCGGCCATGATCCTCTGGCTCAGCGACCAGCCCCAGGCGCTGCCCTGGCTGGCGACCGCCATAGCGGGGGTGATCCTGCAGGCGGCGGTGAGCGGCCATGAGGATGTGGCTTTGCACCGGGCGCTGCCCCTGGCGGTGGTGATCACCGCTCTGGCGCTGCTGCTGACGCCATCCCAGGGGGTGACCATTCAGCCCCTGAAGGACGCTGCCGATAAGCTGCGGGATCAGATCTTTGCCCGGTATATGTTCACCCAGCCCCGCAATGTGTTTACCCTGGCCAGCGAGGGCTATTACCCCCAGGGGCAGCACCAGCTGGGCGGCAAGGCAGAACCCACCGATCACCCTGTGATGATGGTGAAAACGCCCCGGAAGGTCTACCTGCGGGGCAGCGTGAAGAATGAGTACACCGGCCGCATCTGGACGGACACCATGGCCGGGCGGCGCTACCTGTGGTCCAGCCTGCAATGGCGGGAAGCCCGCAGCAATACCTTCAACATGGGCTTGCCCCAGGGTGCTTTGGGCGAGGATGCCGGACTGACCGCCTACCAGACGGTGAGCGTACGGATGCTTTCCTCCAGCGCCTCCAGCCTGTTTGTTCCCCAGCGCATCCGGCAGCTTAATCCCGGCGGCGAGCTGGTGCCTTACTTCAACTCCGGCAGCGAGGTGTTCGTCACCCGCGACCTGGAGGAAGGGGACACCTACACCGTGACTGCGCCGCTGATGATCGCCGGTGATGCGGGGCTGGGCACGCTGATCCAGGCCTGCGAGAGCAGCGAGGATCCGCTGTATCCGCAGATCCTCCACGACTACACCGCCCTGCCGGATCACCTGCAGGACCTGGTGTTCCAGCTGGCCCAGGAGGCCTGTGCAGGCGCCCAAACGCCCTACGACAAGGCCTATGCCATCCAGACCTGGCTGGCGCGGAGCTTCCGCTACACGCTGGATGTGGCGCCCCAGCCGGAGAACATCGACTTTGTGAGCAACTTTCTGCTGAATACCCAGGAAGGCTACTGCACCTACTTTGCCTCGGCCATGACGGTGCTGTGCCGCATGGTGGGATTGCCCGCCCGCTATGTGGAGGGCTACCTGGCTGAGCCGGACGAGAATGGCCACGCCTATGTGACCGGCCTCCACGGCCATGCCTGGACGGAGGTGTACTTTGAGGGCTTCGGCTGGCTGACCTTCGATGCCACGCCTGCCCAGAACCGCAGCATGGATGCCCCGGAGGAACTGCTTCCCCCTGAGGAAAACGAACCTGAGAACACTCCTGAACCGGAGGATACCCCGGAGCAGGAGCCGGAGGCCACGCCGGAACCCAGCGAGCAGCCTCCCATAGAGGAAGATGAGCTTACCCCGACGCCGGAACCGGAAACTCCCAACCAGGAGCCGGAGCAGCCTGAGAAGCCCAGCATGAACTGGCTGTGGTGGCTGCTGGCGCTGCTGGCGGCAGCGGGCTGCGGGGTGCGGATATGGTGGATGCAGCCGGAGCAATGCGCCAAGCGTGCCAAGGACGAAATGGGGCGCTGGTCGGCATGGATGCAGGGCATCAGCGACGGACTGCGGGTGGCCAAGCTGCCCAGGGAGGCCAGTGAATCGCCCATGGCGTATATGCGCCGTATCGACAGTCTGCGCCGCTACCCGGTGGAAATGACCCCGCTGGGCGAGTGCATGGCGCTGGTGTTCTATGGCCGGCTGAACCCTGAACCCGAGGAAACCGCCATGGCTGCCCAGGCCTATGCTGGCATCATGACACGCATGAACACCTGGCAGAAGCTGCGGCTGATGCTGATGCGGGCCTTTACCCCGGTGAAGAAACGTGCCTTTACCAAATAAAATGATCGCCGCCTGCGAGGGAATGCAGGCGGCGATTTTTCTGTATGGTTTATTCAGCGGAAGGGGTGGGGATGGGAGCCTCCGTGGGTGCAGGGGTGGGGGTAGCAAGCTCCTGCTCGTAGAGCTTTTCCAGCATCTGCACAGAGGCCACGTCGCCATTGACGCTCAGACCGTTGGCCTTCTGGAAGGCCTTCACGGCGGAGGCGGTGCCGGCCAGGTAGGTGCCGGAGCATTTGCCGGAGTAGTAGCCCAGCTCGGTGAGCTTCTTCTGCATCCAGTAAACGGCCTCGGAGGAATCGTTCTTCTTCAGCTTGGTGAGGGGCAGGGGAGGCTGTCCGCCGCTGATGTAGTTGGGCTCGGCGGTGGGCTGGGGCGTTTCCTTGGGGAGCATGTTGCCGTAGTTCAGGGGCGGCAGCTTCAGGGAGGCCACCAGCTCAGGATCCTTGGGCAGCTTTTCGGTGATGGTCACCACCGTGCCCTTGCCCACGTTTTCATAGATCCAGCGGGCATCGGCCACGGTGAGGCGGATGCAGCCGTGGGAGGCGCGCTTGCCCAGGTTCTTGTAGCTCGATACGGAAAGATCCATGGTGTCTACGGTGTTGTAGATCACCGAGTGGAAGGCGATGGAGCTGTTGATCTTCGTCCAGTACTGGGCATGGCCGCCCCACTTGGGGAAGTAGCACCAGCGGGCGGTGCGGCCGGAAAGCACCCAGTCGCCCACATCGCTGGGGGCGGACTTGGTGCCGGTGGAGCAGAGCATCTGCCGGATGACCACGGTGTAGTCACCGTTTTCATCCCGGCCATACACGGTGGTTACCTGGTTGTTCACGTCCACGGTGATGGCGAAGGGCACCGGGGTGGGCGTGGGCGTGGGACGGGGCGTTTGATCGGGGAGGATGATGTCGGCAGTGTTGAAGAGCATGTTCCAGGTCTCTTCACCCACGATGCTGTCGGCCTTGAGGCCGTTCTGCTTCTGGAAGGCCTTCACGGCGTTGGCGGTGTGGCCAAGGAAGTTGCCGGACACGGGACCCTCGTAGTAGCCCAGCTCGGTGAGGCGCTCCTGGAGCTGCTTCACGGTTTTGCCGGTGGAGCCGCGAGCCAGCTGCTTGGAATATTCCACCACCGGGATGGGCGTGGGGGTCACGGGCGCATCCTCGTCAATGACCAGGAAGGACATGTTGTCCAGGTCAGGAGCGGGGGTGGGGGTGACCTCCACCTTGGCGTGGGCGGAAAGGGCGTCGCCGCTGAAGAGCAGCGCCTGCACATCGATATCCGCAACACCGGTGGGTTCCTCGCCGATCTTCTGCTGGAAGCGCTCGATGGCAGAGCCGGTGGCCTCCAGGAAATTGCCGGAGATCTTGCCGGTGTAGTAGCCCAGCTCGGTGAGTCGGGTCTGCAGGCGCTTCACGTCCTCGCCGGAGGAACCGTACTGCAGGGGGCGGTATAAGGTGGAATAAAGGATGGACTGGGTCTGGGCATCGGCCTTGCCGGTGACCTCCAGGCCAAAGTCCTCCTGGAAGGCCTCCACGGCGGCCTGGGTGTTTTCGCCATAGCTGCCGGAGATGGCGCCGGAGTAGTAATACAGCTCGGTAAGGCGCTGCTGCAGTTCGGTCACGTCGTCGCCCTCGGCACCGTAGCTTAGCTCGCGGGACTCGGTGGATTCCACCAGCACGTTGCCGCTTTCGTCCATCAGCACCATTTCACCCTCTGCCAGCGCGGCCAGGGGCAGCAGCATCAGGGTCAGTAAACATAAGAAACGTTTCATCTTTTCACCCCGGCGGACACTACCGCCATGATCTATGGTATCCATTCTATTGTAGTAGAAATGAACATATATTTCAAGGGTTTTGCGAAATTTTTACGAAATTACGCCAAACCCAGTTTTGAGGCGGACGATTTGCCAAAACAATGGAAAAACAATCGGGAAAATTGCTAAACAGGTTGACAGGTCGCTATGAAATGTGGTATGATGCCCACATCACTTGAGGGAAGGAGAAAGCACCATGAAGAAGACCGCTATGATGTCCATGGAGATGTGCATGTGCAGCATGTGCATGTCTTTGCGTGTCAATCTTCGATGGGCTTTCAGATAAACGGATGGTTCGCTGACAAGCGCCGCATCCGGTCGAGAAGGGGAGCTTCATCGGAGGCTCCCCTCTTTTTATCTGCATGACCGATGGTGAAAGGAG
>JAFTPN010000050.1 GCA_017463245.1 Clostridia bacterium | reverse complement strand
ATGGGTTTCGAAAGGGACGAAGTCCCTTCGCGGGTTGTCAGGGCAGAGCCCTGACCGGGAGTGCAGAGGGCAGAGCCCTCTGCTGGGGTCCAGGGGCGAAGCCCCTGGTCAGCTGCCCAGGTAGGCTTTGCGGACGGCGTCGTTGTGGAGGAGGTCGTCGGCAAGGCCTTCCATGCTGATGTTGCCGGTTTCAAGGACGTAGGCGCGGTCGGCCACGGAGAGGGCCATCTGGGCGTTCTGCTCCACCAGCAGGATGGTGGTACCGGCGCTGTGCAGCTCCTTGATGATATCGAAGATCTGCTCCACCAGGATGGGCGCCAGACCCATGGAGGGTTCGTCCAGCATGAGGAGCTTGGGGCGGGACATCAGCGCGCGAGCCATGGCCAGCATCTGCTGCTCGCCGCCGGAAAGAGTGCCGGCGATCTGCTTCTCGCGCTCCTTCAGGCGGGGGAAGCGCTGGAACATCTCGTCCAGGGAGGCGGGAATCTCCGTCTTGCTGCGGGTGAAGCCGCCCATTTCCAGGTTCTCGCGCACGGTCATCTGCTGGAAGATGCGGCGGCCTTCGGGGCACAGCGCCATGCCCTGGGAAACGACCTTATTGGCACGCACGGTGGCCAGGTCGGTACCGTTGAAGGTGATCTTGCCGCTGCGGGGCTTGAGCAGACCGGCGATGGCGTTCAGCGTGGTGCTTTTGCCCGCGCCGTTGGCACCGATCAGGGTCACGATCTCGCCCTCGTTCACCTCAAAGGAGATACCCTTGATGGCGTGAATGGCGCCGTAGAAAACATGGATGTTGTCGATCTTCAAAAGGCTCATGCTCACGCCTCCTTCTGCTTGCCCAGATAGGCCTCGATGACCACCGGGTTCTGCTGAATTTCTTCCGCCGTACCCTTGGCAATGATGCGGCCGTAGTTCAGCACACAGATGCCCTCGCAGATGCCCATGACCAGGTTCATGTCATGCTCGATGAGCAGCACGGCGATCTGGAACTTATCGCGGATCTTGATGATGTTCTCCATCAATTCCTCGGTCTCGTGGGGATTCATGCCAGCGGCAGGCTCGTCCAGCAGGAGCAGGGAGGGGTTGGTGGCCAGGGCGCGGACGATCTCCAGGCGGCGCTGGGCGCCATAGGGCAGGGAGCCAGCCTTCACATCGGCCATATCCTGCATGTCGAAAATGGACAGCAGATCCAGCGCCTGCTCGTGCTGCTTCTTCTCCTGCTTCCAGTAGGCAGGCGCACGGAAGATGCCGGAGAACATACCGTACTTCACCTGATTGTGAAGACCGATGCGCACATTCTCCTCCACGGTCATGTTGTTGAACAGGCGGATGTTCTGGAAGGTGCGGGCAATGCCGGCCTTGTTGGCCTGCACGGTGTTCATGCCGTGGGTGTCCTTGCCGTTGATCAGCACGGTGCCGGTGGTGGGCTGGTATACCTTGGTCAGCAGGTTGAACACAGTGGTCTTGCCTGCGCCGTTGGGGCCGATGAGACCCGCGATCTCGGTTTTGCCGATGATGATGTTGAAATCGTCCACAGCCTTCAGGCCGCCGAACTCAATGCCCAGGTGGCGGGCTTCCAGCACGGGTGCCTTGTCGATGTCGCGCTCGGGCACGATGGCCATAGAAGGCACGGGAACCATTTTCGTATCGGACTTGCGCTTGATCTGCGTCATTGTGCTTCACCCTCCTTGGCTGCGGTCTTCTTCTTGGGGCGGATGCGCTCCACCAGGCCCGTGAGCAGGGGGCTGTTGGTGGCCAGCATGACCACGATCAGCACGATGGCGTACACCAGCATACGGTAGTCGCTGAAGGCGCGCAGCACTTCGGGCAGGATGGTCAGCACCGTGGCGGCGATGATGGAGCCGCGGATGTTGCCGATGCCGCCCAGCACCACGAACACCAATACCAGAATGGAGGTATCGAAGCGGAACTTGGTGGCGGTGACGGTGGAATAGTTCAGACCATAGAGTGCGCCAGCCATGCCAGCCAGCACGGCGGAGGTGACGAAGGCCATCATCTTGTATTTGGTCACGTTGATGCCCATGCTCTCGGCGGCAATGCGGTTATCGCGGATGGCCATAATGGCGCGGCCGGAGCGGCTGTTGATCAGGTTCAGCACCACAAACAGGGTGAAGAGGATCAGCACGAAGCCCATCACAAAGGTAGAAATCGTGTCCACGCCCGTGGCGCCGGTGGGGCCGTTCACCACCAGCTTGCCGGGGAGGTTGGGATTGTTGAAGCCCACATGCAGCGTCGGGCCATCCAGGGAGAAGTACAGGCAGTTCATCACATTGCGGATGATCTCGCCAAAGGCCAGGGTCACAATGGCCAGGTAGTCGCCCCGCAGGCGCAGCACGGGAATGCCGATCAGCACGCCCGCAACGCCCGCAAACACGCCGCCGGTCACCATGGCCAGGATCAGGCGGATGGTTTCGTTTTCAAGCTGGAAGGCATTCACCAGCCAGGCGGACATCACGATGCCGGAGAACGCGCCCACGCTCATGAAGCCTGCATGACCCAGGGAAAGCTCGCCAGAAATACCCACCGTCAGGTTCAGGGAGACGGCCATGACGATGTAAACGCAGATGGGCACCAGCTGACCCTTGAGGGAGCGGCTCATCTTGAAACCGGGGATGACCTTCTCCACCGCCAGCTGGCAGAGGATAAACGCCACGATCACCAGGCCGTAGGTGAGGAGGTTGCTGCGGAATTTCTTGCTCATTTTCATGCTTCTCACCTCACACTTTCTCGTGGACCTTCTTGCCCAGCAGACCCGTGGGCTTCACCAGCAGCACCACGATCAGCACCGCGAACACGAAGGCGTCGCCCAGCTCGGTGGAGACGTAGGCCTTGCCCAGGATCTCAATGATGCCCAGCAGCAGGCCGCCGATCAGCGCACCGGGAATGGAGCCGATGCCGCCGAACACCGCCGCCGTGAAGGCCTTGATGCCAGGCATGGAGCCGGTGGTGGGCATCAGCGCAGGATAGGCAGAGCAAAGCAGCACGCCCGCCACCGCCGCCAGCGCAGAGCCGATGGCAAAGGTGAGGGAAATGGTGCCGTTCACATTGATGCCCATCAGCTCCGCCGCGCCCTTGTCCTCGGACACGGCACGCATGGCGCGACCCATCTTGGTCTTGCCGGTGAAAAGGGTCAGGGCGATCATGATCACGATGTTGGCCAGAACGGTCAGGATGGTCTCGCCGGAGATCAGCAGCTGACCTTCAAACAGGCTCAGGGTGGGGATCTCCACCACCGAGGGGAAGCTCTTGGTATTGGCGCCCCAGATGAGCTGCGCAGAGTTCTGCAGGAAATAGCTCATGCCGATGGCGGTGATCAGCACCGCCAGCGAGGATGCCTGACGCAGGGGCTTGTAGGCCAGGCGCTCGATGATCACGCCCAGCACGGTACACACCAGCATCGCCACCAGCACCGACATCAGGGGCGACATTCCCCAATACTGTGTGGCGCAGAAGGAAATATACGCGCCGACCATGATGACGTCGCCATGGGCGAAGTTCAGCATCTTGGCAATGCCGTACACCATGGAGTAGCCCAGGGCGATAATGGCGTACACGCTGCCCAGACTGATGCCGTTCACCAGATGGGAAAGGAAGGAAATCATGTCCCAAAACCTCCGTTTTCTCCTGTATTTTGCTTCCGTCTATAAAGCACGAGAAGGTAATCAACAGCAATCAACGGCAAACCGCTGACTGGTGTTGATTACCTTGGCCAAGAAAACAGGGAGCAGCCTCCCCCCAAGTGACTCTGCCACCTGGGGGGAGGCGCAGCGCGATTACTTAACGCCGGTGTACACGCCATTCTGGATCACAACGGCGGTGGGGGTCTTGGTCACTTCGCCGGTGGCAATCCAGGACATGGTGCCGGTGATGCCCTCGATGGTCAGGGTGGGCATCACGGGGATCAGCATCTCGCAAACCTCGGCAAAGCCCTCGTCAGCGTTGGCGATCTCGGGGGTCACGCCAGCCACCTTGCAGGCCTCATACAGGGCATAGATAGCATCGTAGGCGTCAGCAGCGAACTGGATCGGCACGCCGCCGTAGTTCTGCTGGTACTTGGCCACAAAGTTCTGGGTCTTCTCGTCCTCGGCGTCGGCAGAGTAGGCGGTCAGCAGGTACACGCCCTCGGCCAGGGTGGTGTCGAAGCCTTCGATGTCCAGGATGCCGTCCATGCCGTCAACACCGAAGAAGGTGGGAGCATAGTTCATGCTCTTGGCCTGCTGCAGCACCATGGAAGCGGGGGTGTAGTAGATGGGCAGGAACACCAGCTCGGCGCCGGCGGCCTTGGCATCGCCCAGCTGCACGGTGAAGTCAGCGTTGTCGTCGGAAGAGAAGGTGGTCACGGACACGATCTCCAGGCCCAGCTCCTTGGCCTTGGCATCGAAGGTCTGGTAGATGCCGGTGGAGTAGTCCTGGCCGTTGTTGTAGATCACGGCGACCTTGGTGGCCAGCTTGTGATCAACGATGTACTGGGCAGAGGCAGCGCCCTGGCCAGGATCGGTGAAGCAGATCTGGAACACGTTGTCGCGGCCCTCGGTCACGGTGGGGGAAGAAGCAGAGGGGGTCAGCATGAACACGCGATCCTCATAGGCCTTGGCAGCCACAGCGGCGCAGGCGCCGGAGGTCACGGTGCTGGCCATCATGGCAGCGCCCTTGTCCAGCATGTTGTTGTAGGCGTTCACGGCCTTCTCGGGGTCGCCTTCGTCGTCCTCGTATACCAGAGCGAACTGCAGGCCGCCCAGGGCGTTGATCTCATCAATGGCGATCTGGGCGCCATTCACAACACCCTGACCATACATAGCATAGGGGCCGGTCAGGGGGCCGCTGATGCCAATAATAATGGCATCTTCAGCCAGCGCGGCAGAGAACATGCTCACAGCCATAACCATGGCCAGCACAGCAGCAAAGAACTTCTTCATGGTGGGTACCTCCTTAGAAAAGTGGAATTGAGAGTCTTGAAGGATTTCCTTCAAAAACTTGCGTTCATTATACGCCCGGAAACCTTTGTATACAAGCCATTTTTCAGTTTATTTCCTGTTTTTTTCAGGTTTGTCCAATTCGGTCTTGTCGGTTCCCAATGGAGTTATTTCAATAGTGCCACCAAATCCAGCAGCGGCTTGGGATTGCCCTGGATTTTCACCTTGCCCAGCATCAGCGCCTTGGCGGGGTTCAGCTTGCCGCCGATCATGTCCAGCAGATCGCCCTCGTTGGCGGTCACGGTGCAGTCGGGTGCCTGGGGGCAGGTGTCCGTCACGGTCACAGCGCCGCTTTGCAGGGAAATGCAGGCCTCCCGCCCCTGCCGGGTCTTCAGCAGGAACAGGGCGCTGCGGCCAGCCAGGGCGGCCTGATGCTGCTGTGCCAGGGCAGGCAGCGCGCAGAGCAGCTCGTCCAATGTGTTGAAATGCATTTGCAATCACCTCTCTGCCAGCATACCCGCCAGGAGCACCCTTGTCAAGCACCGGCATAAACTGGCAGGGGACTTTGCTTTGGAAAGGAGCACTCCCCATGGCCGAGCTTACCTTTCAGGAACTGAACCTGATGCAGATCCTTGACGTGCTGCGCCCCGGCGGGGTGGCGCGCCTGGCGCTTTCCGGGGATGGGCAGCCCTATGTGATCCCCATGGCCTTTCAGCTGGAAATGCAGGGAATGCGCCCCATCCTGCACCTGGCCAGCCCGGCACAGGGGCGCAAGATGGACATCCTTCGCGGCAACGACCGGGTGTGTCTGGAGATCGAGCTGCCCGGGTGTGCGTGGATCGACACCGTGCTGGTGGAAGGCCGCGCCACGGTGGGCGCCCTGCAAGGTGGGGTGGAGATCCGGGTACAGCCCCACAAGCTGACGGGCAGGAGATTCTTCCGCACCACTTGACCCCTGGCCTTTCCGGGCTTATACTGGGTGCCGGAAAGGATGATGCCCATGCACTGCCGCCTTGCGCGCCCCACCGATGCGCCCCGCCTGGTGGAGATCTACACCCCCTATGTGAGGGGCACCGCCATTACCTTCGCCACCGCGCCGCTGACGGAGGAGGACTTTCTGCACAAGATGCAGGATGTGTTTCCCTTTCTTGTCTGCGAGGAAAACGGTCAGGTGCTGGGCTATGCCTACGCCGCGGCCTTCCGCGCCAAGGAAGCCTACCGCTGGGATGTGGAGCTGAGCATCTACGTGGACGCCGCCGCCCACCGCCAGGGCGCGGGCAGCAAGCTGATGGGCGGTCTGCTGGGACTTTTGCAGGCGCAGGGGTACAAGAGCGCCTATTCCTGCATCACCCTGCCCAACGAACCCAGCCTGTGCCTGCACCAGCGCTTTGGCTTCACGCAGGTGGGTCTGTTTGAAAACGCAGGCTACAAGCTGGGCAAGTGGCGCAGCGTGGCTTGGCTGCGGCTGCCTTTGGGGGATTTTGACGGCGAGCCTGCCGAGCCGCTGCCTATCTCACAGCTGGATGAGAATCAAATCATGCACATTCTGGAACGCTAATTGACCAGCGTTCCATTTTTCATTTTCGGCCATCCCGCGGCACAAGGCCGCGTGCTGGCTACACTCGGCCAACGCAAGCGTTGGCTCTCGTTAGTCGGGGCTATGAGCCCCTCCCTCAATTTGTTCCGCAAGCCTTGACAACACCGGGCTTTGCAATATAAAATAAGAAATTGTGTGATTAACTATTTCAGGAGGGCATCCATGCTTCCCAGCACCGACTCTCAGGCGTTCCGCGACCTGCTGGATCAGCAGGTGGAAAAGCGGCGCACCTTCGCCATCATTTCCCACCCTGACGCGGGCAAGACCACCCTCACCGAGAAGCTCCTGCTCTACGGCGGCGCTATTCGCTCTGCCGGCAGCGTCAAGGCTCGCAAAAGCGACAAGCACGCCACCTCCGACTGGATGGAGATCGAGAAGCAGCGCGGCATTTCCGTCACTTCCTCCGCCATGCAGTTCGAGTTCGATGGCTTCCATATCAACATTCTGGACACCCCTGGCCATCAGGACTTCTCCGAGGATACCTACCGCGTGCTGGTGGCGGCCGATGCTGCTGTGATGCTTATCGACGCGGCCAAGGGTGTGGAGGCGCAGACCATCAAGCTGTTCAAGGTGTGCCGGATGCGCAACATCCCCATTTTCACCTTTGTGAACAAAATGGACCGCGCCGCCAAGGATCCCTTCTCCCTGATGGAGGAACTGGAGCAGGTGCTGGGCATCCGTTCCTGCCCCATCAACTGGCCCATCGGCGTGGATGGCGACTTCCAGGGCGTGTACCACCGGGATACCAAGATGGTGGAACTGTACACCGGCGGCGAGCATGGCTCCAAAATGGTGGAAAAGACCGATGTGGCGCTGGACGATCCCGCCATTGAGTCCATCCTGGAGAAGCACTACCGCGACCGCCTGGAAGAGGAGATCGAGCTGCTGGACGAGGCGGGCGACGCCTTTGACCTGGAGGCCGTGCGCAAGGGCGAACTGACCCCCATGTTCTTCGGCTCTGCCGTGACCAACTTTGGCGTGGAACCCTTCCTGGAGCGCTTCCTGCAATACACGCCCCCGCCCCTGCCCCGCATGAGCGACCAGGGCGAAATCGGCCCCAAGGAGCCCTATTTCTCCGGCTTTATCTTCAAGATCCAGGCCAACATGAACCCTGCCCACCGCGACCGCCTGGCCTTTATGCGCATTGTTTCCGGCGCATTTGAGAAGGGTATGGACGTGTGGCATTCCGGCACCAATAAGCTGGTGACCCTCAAGCAGCCCCAGCAGTTCATGGCCGACGAGCGCGAGGCCGTGGAGGAAGCCTGGGCGGGCGATATCATCGGCCTGTTCGACCCCGGCATCTACCAGCTGGGCGATACCCTCTCCTGCGGCCCCAAGCTGCACTACGAGAACATCCCCGTGTTCGCCCCTGAGTTCTTCAACCGTGTGCGCCCCCTGGACTCCATGAAGCGCAAGCAGTTCCAGAAGGGCATCAGCCAGCTGGCCGAGGAAGGCGCCAT
>JAFTPN010000049.1 GCA_017463245.1 Clostridia bacterium | reverse complement strand
TCTTGTTGTGCATGAGACTGAGCTGGAAATGACCGTGGAGCTGCCCGAAGTGGTGAACGCCAACGTGAAGAAGGTGCTGGCGGTTAACCTGCTGAAGGAGGGCAACAGCATCCAGCCCAGCAGCAAGCTGAAGCTGAGCATTCCCGTGGTGGAGGAAGAAGTTTCCGGCATGAAGCTGGTGCTGATGGGCGAGAACGGCGAGCTGATCGAGATCGAGTATGAGATCATCGACGGCGTGATCGTCTTTGAAACGGACATGGTGGGCATCTTCCTGTTCGTGGAAGCCGAGGCGTAAGACAAACAAACAGGAGCCTCCGATCGCAAGATCGGAGGCTCTTTTCTGTAAAAAAGATTAACTATATTAATATATCGCAATAAAAAAGACGCAAAAATGAAAAAAAAAAAAAAACAACTATATGCTACAATCCAAATAAAGGTTACCAGAGAATGGAAAGGAGAATAAACATGAAACAACTTTCTTTGTTTGCTTTGGTATTGATAAGCGTGCTGTGCCTGGCGACTTGCGGCATGGCGGAGGGTGTGAGTACGCCCACGGATGTTGAGTGTGAGCATAGCACAGTATGCACCAATGTTGGATATTGTGTATATTGCGGTGAAGAGTATGACTATGCAGCAGCGGGACAAGCATTGGGTCATCCATCATCAGCATTTGAAATTGGCTACGATGACAACAATTGTTGGGAAAAGTGTACGGCATGCGGAGAGATTTTCCGTGACTCAACGCATGTTGCGACGTGTAAAGACAAGACACATTGTTTTATGTGTGGTGCCGATTATTCCGGAGATATTGTACATAGAGAAAAAGTAGAATGCAATCCAGAAAAACATTGGGTTACATGTGAAGACTGCGGAGAGTATCTTGGTGAGGGCACCCATTACAGTTATTGCACTGACTCCACAGGCGCTTGTGCGGTTTGTGGAATGCCCACTAGTGAAGTCTTTCACTCAAGTTGGACGGCAAGCATCGCACAGCCGACCTGTGAGCTGGATGGTTCTATTGTAGAAATTTGTGACTTTTGTTATGTTGAAGTGGGAAGGACAATCCTCCCTGCTACTGGGCATGCTTGGGAGCTGACTGACGAAGTTGAAGCATCATGTACGGTGGCGGGGTATAAAGAATATACTTGCGCAACGTGCAGTCAAACGAAGAAGGACACCTTGGGACAGTTGTTGCACAACTATGAGTTTACAATCGAAAGAATGATGCATATAGGTGCGTGTTCAATGTGCGGCGAAGAAGGTGATCGGGGACAACATTTTGGACATTGTACGTCCCCGACGGTCTGCGCTGTGTGTGGTGCGTCGGCAGCAGATGTCGAAATCGCTTTTGTAAGTCATGAGTACAATACTGACACGTTTGAGCACAATGACACAGAACACTGGATTACTTGCCATGGCTGTGGTGAGAAAACCAGCTGCGGTGAGCATTGGACGGTATGCACGTCACCGAATAGTTGCATGGAATGTGGTGCAACTGGTGTTACAATTGATGTTGGTCATATGAATGAATTCATTGTGGATGAAACAACGCATCAGAGCAAGTGCATCAATTGTGGCGAGTTGGGCGAAGTGGAACTTCATGAAGCATTTTGCTGGGATACGGAACACTGCTATGGATGTGATTCTGACGGAGTGACCATGAGCAAATTCTATCACTATACCCGCGAAATGCAATATGATGAAAATGTGCATTGGGAATATTGTGATGGTTGTGAACAGGAAATCAGTGAACGTGAAGCTCACTACGATGATTGTACAAAGCCTGATGGTAAGTGCGACGTGTGCGAAGCACCCTGCGGAGAGGATGTGCTGAACCATGTTTGGAAGGAATCCAGCGTGGTGGAGGCGACTTGCACGACGGATGGCGTGAGAACCGAAACCTGTGAGCGTTGCAACGGTACCAGGGAAGTAACTACTGCTGCAGCTAAAGGTCACACCTGGGGTGAGCCTGTGATCGTGGAAGCTACCTGCACCACCGATGGCAGCAAGACTACCACTTGTGCCGTCTGCGGTGAAAAAATTGTGGAAGCGGTCAAAGCAACGGGCGAACATACCTGGGGCGCGCCTGTGATCGTGGCTGCTACCTGCACTGTCGATGGCAGCACGACCACTATTTGTAGTGCTTGCGGCGAAAAGCTGGTGGAGACCATTGTTGCCGAAGGACACACGGAAGGAATGATTTCTGGTAATGCAGCAACTTGCACCGGAACGGGCTTGACTGATGGTAAGATCTGCTCTGTATGCGGTGTGGTGATTGCAGAACAGAATGTCATTCCGGCCAAGGGGCACAATAGGGTGAAGGATGAAGGTGTGGAACCTACCGCGGACACTGATGGATTGACGGAGGGCTATCACTGTTCACGGTGCGGTGCTGTCCTTGTGAAGCAGGAGATCATTCCCGCTGTGGGGAGTGCGTCTGTTCCAATGACGGAGCTGGAAATTTTCCTGGATCAGATGTTGGAAGAAAACGAGCATGATAACCGCGGTGATAATGTACCCAATAATGGCAAGGATTTTGAGATTCCGCTGACCAAATCCAGCAAGGAAGATAAGGGCATTGTACTTCATGTATATCGCGAGAACAACGAAACGTATAATGCTGTGGGACTTTCTGTTTCCTTCAAGGAGGATGTGACAGAGGAGATTTCCTCTGTGCAGGATCAGGTGACAAGCATTTCTGAATTGAAGAATGAAGAAAAAATCGCGGGCTTTGTTGAATATGTCCGTAGTCTGGTTGTTACGCTAAGTCCCGAACAGTTGGAAGCGGATGCAACTGATGAACTGGTGCTTGAAATCCTGAAAAACATTACGATTACTGATGAGGACTTTGGTGATTTGATCGAAGCTTTTGTCGATGGTAAGTTGGACATTGATCGGCGCACGGTTATTCGGGATGGATATGAGTATTTCCTGGTGTCCGATGGCAAAACCTTGTCATTGAGTGTCAGGAAAATCGAAAAGTGAGTTAGAAGATAAAATGAACAAGCAGCCACTGCGATGTGTAACCGCAGTGGCTGCTTATGTGTTATTCTGTTGCCTCGCCCCGCAGCCCGGGAGCCAGCACGGCAACGATGTCGTCGGTCTGCTCCTCCAGGGTGCGGGTGGGGTCGTATTGGACGGGCTTGGCGATGGTGAAACGGTGGTTGCGGTGGTCGATGTGCACGGGGTAGAAGCGCAGGGCTTTGCCGGTGGCCTTGTAGAACAGGGGCGCCACGTGCAGGAAGCCGGTGTTGATCCAGGTGTGGTGGCTCTTGTAGCCGCTGGGCTGTTCGGGGAAGATGATCAGGTAGTGGCCGTCCCTCAGGTGGCGGATGCTCTGGCGCATGGTGAGCATCACCCGCTGGTCGTGGTAGACTGGGATGCCCGGGGCGCTGCGAAGCACCGGCGGCATGATGGCGGCGGCCAGGTAGGGCAGGGTGACGTTGAGAAGGGGTTCTGCCCAGCAGCCGGGCTTCCACCAGTAGTCCTGGCGGACGTAGGCGGGCACCAGCTTGGCGTCCATCACGTCGTGATTCAGCCAGGAATAGCAGTTCTTGGTAAAGGGGAAATGGGCGCACATATCGATGGGGCCAAAGGCGCCGGAGTGGTTGCCGATGAACACACAGGGTTCGTCGATAAAGGGTTCCGCCCAGGTGGTTTCGAACTTGGGCGTCAGGTGGCGGTAGGCGCCGATCAGCGTTTCGTAAAGCTTACCCATGGGATGCTCCTTTGTACAAAAGATAACAATTTATTGTAGCATAAAGGAGCGGCTGCGTCAAATGCTGCGGGTGTAGCAGCGGATGGCCTGGGCGGCCAGATGGGCGGTGCCGGAACCACCGGCCTTGTCGATGTTCTGGGTGAAGCTGCCGCCACCGTCATACAGGTTGGCGAAGGAGGCCAGGATCTGGTCGGTGCAGGTGTAGAAATGCTCGGTGATGTAGGCCTGCAGCTGGCCCACCAGCGCCTGCACATCGGGACTGTCAGGCGCTTCGCCCAGGTGCGCGCCGAAGCGGCTCAGCAAGGCCATGAAGTCCTGGCCGGTCTGAGCTTGCTGGGCGGTATCCTGCGCCAGAAAGCGCTGCTCATACTCCTTGTAGGCTTCCGTTTTGCCATAGGTGGCCTTGGCTTGGGCGGCGTATTCGTCGATCTGCTTGTGATCAAAGCCGGTGAAATCCAGGTGGTTGGTACCCATCAGGCATAGCCCCCTTGTCAGGTCGATCAGGTTTTCCAGGTGCTGCTTTTTCAGCTGAAGGAGCTGCAAATGCTGCTCCAGCGCCTTGTTGCGATCAAAGGCGGGATCGTCCAGTAGGCGCGCCACATCCCGCAGGGGAAAGCCCAGCTCCTTGAAGAGCAGAATGTGCTGCAGACGCTCAAGGGCGGCATCGTCGTAGAGGCGATAGCCTGCCTCGGTGGTCTGGGTGGGCTTGAGCAGGTCGATCTCGTCGTAATAGTGCAGGGTGCGCTGGCTGATCCCGGTCAGCTCGGTCACTTGGCTGATGGTTAGCATGGCATCAACCTCCTTTCGGCACCATGATAGGGCATCACGCGGCGTGAGAGTCAAGGGGCAAAATGAAAAAATGCGGCAAAATTGCCGCAGGATTTACAGGGTGGATTCCACGGTGAAGGCCACCTGGGGCAGGGAACGCATCAGGTTGGCGATGAAGGCGCTGCCGGGCTTGCCTTCGCCCAGGATCAGGTGGGTCACGCCGCGCTCCTTCACAAAATCGACAATGGCGCGGTGGGCGTCGGTGTGGTGGAGCATGGTCATTTCGGCGCCCACCTCGCCGCTGAGGCGGTACAGGTCGTTCAGCGCCTGGCTGACATCGGGGTTGGAGAGAAGATTCACGCCGCTGCCGGAAACGGACAGCACCAGCAGCGTAGCGTTACGCTCCTGGGCAAGCTGTGCGCCGCGGTGGATCAGCCGACTGGAGGACTGCTGAGCGGTGACGCAGACAAGAGCAGTTTCAGCCATGGGCTTGCGCCCCCTTCCTTGATATGGAAATTATGCGCGGTTCAGGCTGGCGATCATCCGGTCGTGATAAACGATGTGGAGCTGTTCGCCCTGCTGCAGCTGGGGGATGGGCTTTTCAGCGTCCCAGTAGAGCAGACGCTCGAAGGGGTCGCCGCCGTCCTCGTCCTGCTGCAAAACGGACATACCGTAATACTTCACGCCATCCACCAGGGAGATATCGGCATCGATGCTGTGGAAGGTGCAATCCAGCTGGCGGGTGCGGCCGTGGAGCAGGCTTTGCAGTAGCTTGGCATAGCAATGCAGCGGCTTCAGCGCCAGGTCGTAAAAGAAGATGAGGATCGCGCCCAGGGCGATGGTGAGGCCTGCGGTGAGCGCCTCCACGCGGATGATGAGGGAATAAACGATTGCGGCGATAAACAGCAGCGCGACCGCGCCGAGGATCGTCCAGCGGGTTTTCAGCTGCTTGCGGATGGAAAGAAGATCCTGCTCGGTGTACAAGGAAATGCCTCCTTTGGAAGTGCGGTTTTTTCCTGTGTTTATTATGACGCAAAGTTCCCCCAAGGTCAAGGGGTGCGCGGGGTGTTTCGGGCAAGTCGCGAGGAGAAAAGCAAGGAATTGCAAGCCTTTGCGGAAAAAGTGAAGAATTTGTAAAGCTTGCGGAAAGTTGCATTTTGCACTCTTTTGACGATTGAAAAGCATAAGCTTTGTATGCTACAATCATAAGGAAGAAAGGAGTGTCCGCGGTGAAGAGGCATCAGCAGGGGGAACAGGGGCGCAGCGCCTTTGGCGCAATGGGTGACCTGTATGCCTACATTTTCTGTATGCTGATCTCGAAAATGCTGGTGGATATGCCCATTTTCGGCGGTGCGCTGTATATGAGCAGCCGGGTGGCCACGGCGTTTTACGGCACCTTTATGCGGGAACACTCTGCCTATTTGCCTGCCAGGGTGCAGGGCTGGCGGCGCGCCATGCTGGTGCTGCTGCTGTTGGTGAACCTGTGCGTGCTGGTGATCTACCCCAATCAGCTGGATAGCCCCAGCCTGTGGATCCTATTTGCACTGGTGCTGGTGATGCTCCTGCGGGATGCTTTCACCCTGCGGCTGGTGCGGCTCTCGGTGCATCAGGGCATGGAGGAGAGGCGCTTTGTGCTGCTGCTTTGCTGCGTGCAACTGCTGCATCTCATGGTGATGGCCGCCATCTTCCTGTACAATCTGCCCATGGAGGAAGGGCTTTTCCTGCTGGGGTGCTATGGGCTGTGCAGCGGCATGGCGGTGTATGGCCAGATGAAGGAACGCACCCACATGCGGGCCATGGAGGCTGCCTTGCCCGATCAGGTGCAGAAGACGCGGGAGACCCTGTCCCGCGCCAATGCCTATACAAGCTATGAGAAGCTTTCGGCGCTTATTCTGATCGCCCTGGAAATGACGCTGGTGCTTCTGTATACCTATATGGCGGCCTCGGCCAAACAGATGCTGGGCTACATGATCCTGGCGGTGGGCTTTACCCTGGTCTCCCGGGAGGCTGCGGAATACATGCTGCGGCGCAGGGAGAAGCGGGGCAAGACCAATGACCCCACCAACCTGATGCTGGTGGCGCTGCTTTTGTGGCTGTATGGGCTGATCGTGTTCAACCGCTCCATTGGCGCGCAGGTGCTGCAGCATGAATATGTGTTCATCAGCCTGGGGCTGTGCACGGCGGGCGCGACAATCTGCACCACCTGCATGGGGCGCATGGAGCAGACCATGGCAGCGGTGGACAGGTTTACCTCCGATGGCGGCACGACCGGCTTCCGGCAGATGCGCACGGCCATTGTGGAGTTCGCCATTCTGCTGGGGCAGATGCTGGCGTTGGTGATGCTCACCGCCCTGTGCTTTGCCACCGGCAAGGATCTGCCCAGGGACGTGAGCCAGCTGGCTGCCCGCTTTCAGCCGCTGATGGTGCTGCCTGCCATGCTCACGGTGCTCTCGGCGCTGCTGAGCGTGCTGAAATTCCCCCTCAGCACCCGGCACATGCAAAAGCTGAGCCGCTTTCTGCGCCTGAAGGAGGCGGGCGGGGACAACCCGGCCCTGCGCAGGCAGCTGGAGGGCGTGGTGGTGCAGCGCAGGAGCCAGCCCTTCTTCATCCGGGCGCTGATGGCGCTGCTGCGGCCTTTCTTCCGGCACGAACTCAAGGGCGTGGAGAACATTCAGCAGGACGACGACAACCCCATTGTGTTCCTGTGCAACCATGGCGAACTGTATGGCCCCATTGCCTGCATGCTGAATATCCCCGTGCCCATCCGCCCCTGGAGCATCAGCGAAATGGTGGTGGACAAGGACGAGGTGGCGGCCTATGTGCACAAGTACACCATATCCCGGCAGAAGTGGCTGCCGGAAAGGCTGAAGTGGCCTATTGCCAACCTGATCGGCCCCCTGTCGGTATGGGCGATGAGGCAGCTGGAGAGCATCCCGGTGTACCGCAACAAGCTGCGGGAGCTGATGAAGACCTTCACCCTCTCGGTGGAGGCCATGGAGGCGGGGGACAACCTGCTGATCTTCCCGGAAAACCCGGACGGCGTGGAGCAGGGCAAGGGCTACGAGCGCGCCGGCGTGGGAGAGATGTTCCGCGGCTTTGCCATGCTGGCGCCCATCTATTACAACAAGACCGGCAAGCGCTGCCGCTTCCTGCCCATGTTTGCCCACAAGAACGCCCGCACCATGAGCTTTGGCACACCCATTGCTTACGACCCGGACACGCCGCCCAACGAGGAGCGCGACCGCATTGTGGATGCGGTGATCCTGCAAATGCAGGAGATGGCGCAGCGGGAAGAAGCGCTGTACCAAAGGAAACAGGCATAAGCAAACCGCCCTTTCCAGTACGGAGAGGGCGGCTTGCTTATTTGCCAACGGCCTTGCGCAGAAGCGCAGTCAGCTCGGCACGAACGGCGGCGTTGCTGACGGGGTCGCGGTTGATCTCCCACAGCTTCTTCAATTCAATGGCACGGGCTTCCTCAGCGGGGGTGATGTGGCCATGGCCGACCTCGTCGTGGATCCATTGCTCAAAGGTGCCGATCCAATCGGCATCGTAGCCCACGTCCGCCGGGCAGCGCTCGATCTTGTCGAAGTCCAGGCGGTCGTAGTAGAGGCGGTAGGTGCTGGTTTCGGGGGTGTTGCCGCTGGCGATCATCACCTCAAACACGGGATCCATGGCCAGCATGCCGTAGCCTGCCAGGGGGCCATGCTCGTTGGCTTCCACCAGGGACTTGTGCACCGTGCCGTAAACCACCTCGCAGATGAAGTTCGTCCAGCGCTTGCCCAGCTTGTGAACGTGCAGCACCTTGGCCTCCAGGTTGATGGGGCACTCGGCAATGCCGCAGGGCTTGACCACCTTGGAGGGCAGGGGAGTGCAGCCCATCACGTCGATCTCGCTGATGCCCTTGGGCACCGGGCACCCGGCGATCCAGCTTTCCCGCACCATGTCGTGGCCGTAATAGCTGATGACGCACTCCGGCACCTCCCGCAGGTTAGCATAGCCCTGCTTGATGCCGTCCTTCCAGTCGTTGCTGTCCAGATCCCACTCGTCCGCACCGGCGTGGAGGTTGGACAGGGTGAAGGAGAAGAAATTGTGACCAATGCAGGTGCCCATGGTGACCGGGGTGGTGTTCATGTTGCCATGTTTATCGCAGGTGGTGACGAAGTAGGCGATCTGCGGCGGTTGGATGAAGCGGTGGTGCAGGCCGTTCAATTCGCCATTTTCGCAGGAATAACGCACAAAGTCCATGTCGATTCCTCCAGTATGTTGTTTTGTATCAGTTGTGAGGAGTATACCATAGGAGTATCTGGTGAATCAATATGAAATCTGGCAAGAAAAAAACTGCTCACCTGTGCGGGGTGAGCAGTTTCTGCTTTGCTTTGATGTGTTTGGGTGTTAAGTTAGATCAGCTCGAGAATGACCATCTCGGCGGCGTCGCCGCGACGGGGTCCCAGCTTGTAGATGCGGGTGTAGCCGCCGGAGCAGTTCTTCTCAGCGTTGCGGGCCTTGTACTTGGGGCCGATTTCGCGGAAGAGCTTTTCCACCACAGGATGCTTGTTGTCCTTGGTGCGCTCCTTAAAGTCAGCCTTGCTCTCGTCGGCCTGCTTCTGCTCCTTCAGATCATACAGGTAAGCCATCATCAGGCGACGGGCATGCAGCTTGGAGGGGGCGTCGTTCACGACATCAATGGTCATGACCTGACCCTTGTCGTTGTGGGTCTCCTTGGTGGTAGCGATGGTGTTGTCGCATTCCTTGATGGCCAGGGTGATCATCTTATCGGCAATGCGGCGGACTTCCTTCGCCTTGGCTTCGGTGGTCTCAATGCGGCCATACCAGATGAGGTTGGTCACCTGGTTACGCAGCAGAGCCTTGCGCTGGTCAGCGGTGCGACCAAGCTTGCGCTGATGTGCCATGGGATATTTCCTCCTTCACGGGCTATGCGGAGAGGGGAGATAGGCTCCCTGCCCACGCTTGTGTTATTCTTCGTTAGGACGCAGGCCGAGACCGAGAGCTTCCAGCTTCTGCTCGACTTCCTCCAGGCTCTTGCGGCCCAGATTGCGCACCTTCATCATGTCTTCCTGATTGCGCTGCACCAGTTCAGCCACGCTGTTGATGCCAGCACGCTTCAGGCAGTTATACGCACGAACGGAAAGATCCAGCTCTTCGATGGTCATCTCGAGGACCTTTTCCTTCTTGTCGTCCTCGGGCTGAACCATGCTCACCGGCATAACCTGATCGGTCAGGGACACGAACAGGGACAGATGCTCGGAGAGGATCTTCGCGGCGCCGCTGATGGCCTCTTCAGGCTTCAGGGTGCCGTTGGTCCAGATCTCCAGGGTCAGCTTGTCATAGTCGGTGATCTGACCCACGCGGGTGTCTTCCACGGTGTAGTTCACCTTGCGGATGGGGGTGAAGATACTGTCCATGGGGATCACGCCGATGGGCATGCTGGCGTTCTTATTCTTGTCGGCGCTGACATAGCCGCGACCCTTTTCCAGCATCAGCTGCATCTGCAGGTGAGCGTCTTCGTTCAGGGTCGCAATGTGCATTTCAGGATTGATGATCTCAACCTCGTCATCCACCTTGATGTCGCCCGCAGTGAGAACACAGGGGCCCTTCACATCAACGATGACCTGCTTGGGGTTGTCGGTGAACATCTTCACAGCCAGACCCTTCAGGTTGAGGATGATCTCAGTCACGTCCTCCTTCACGCCGGGAACAGTCGAGAACTCATGCTGCACACCTTCGATGTGTACAGAGGAGACCGCCACGCCAGGAAGGGAGGACAGCAGCACACGGCGCAGGCTGTTGCCCAGGGTGTGACCGAAGCCGCGCTCCAGGGGTTCCACAACAAACTTGCCATAGCAGTTGTTCTGGCCAACCTCCACGCACTCGATGCGTGCCTTTTCGATTTCTACGATCATTTCGTTTACCCTCCTCAATCGGATCCTGGGTGAAGAGCGATGCTGTGAGGTGGGGGAGCATGACTCCCGCCAGCCTCAAGCGCTCTTCATTAACGGGAGTAGAACTCGACGATCATGTTCTCCTGCAGCTGCAGGTCGATGTCTTCGCGGGCGGGCAGGGCAGCCACGGTGCCGGTCAGGTTGGGAGCGTCGAAGGTCAGCCACTTGGGGGTCACGGTAGAGGTGCCCTCGCGCAGAACCTTGAACATCTCCAGCTCGGCGCTCTTCTGGCGCAGGGTGATCACGTCGCCCACCTTCACGGAGTAGGAGGGGATGTCCACCTTCTGGCCGTTCACACGGATGTGGCCGTGCACGACGATCTGACGAGCCATGCGGCGGGTCTTGGCCAGGCCGAGACGATACACCACATTGTCCAGGCGCAGCTCCAGCAGGCGGAGCATGTTGTCGCCGGTGATGCCCTTCATGTTGGCAGCCTTGAGGTAGTACTTATGGAACTGCTTCTCCAGGATACCGTAAACAAACTTAACCTTCTGCTTTTCCTTCAGCTGAGCGCCGTATTCGGAAACCTTCTTACGGCGGTTGCCGCCAGGATTGCGGTTAGACTTCTTATTGCCATAGCCCATCGTAGCCGGGGAGATATCGAAAGCCCGGCACTTCTTGGCGATCGGCTGCTTATTGATAGCCATTGTTCTAAGTCCTCCTTCGTTACCTTACACGCGACGGCGCTTGGGCGGACGGCAGCCATTGTGGGGGATGGGCGTCACGTCCTTGATCATGTTCACATCCAGGCCTGCAGCCTGCAGGGCGCGGATGGCAGCCTCACGGCCGGAGCCGGGGCCCTTCACGTACACTTCGACGGTCTTCAGGCCGTATTCCATAGCGGCCTTGGCGGCAGTCTCAGCGGCCATCTGAGCAGCAAAGGGAGTAGACTTCTTGCTGCCACGGAAACCCAGACCGCCAGCGGAGGCCCAGGACAGGGCGTTGCCCTGAGTGTCAGTGATGGTGACGATGGTGTTGTTGAAAGAAGAAGAAATGTGGGCAGCGCCGCGCTCGACAAGCTTGCGCTCCTTGCGCTTGCGGACAACCTTCTTCAGGTTCTTCGACTTAGGAGCCATTGTTAATTCCCTCCGTTATTCTGCGTCTCTCAGCAAATTACTTGCCGGCCTTCTTCTTGCCAGCAATGGTCTTCGCGGGACCCTTGCGAGTACGGGCGTTGTTCTTGGTGTTCTGACCGCGAACGGGCAGACCACGACGATGACGGACGCCACGGTAGCAGCCGATTTCCATCAGTCGCTTGATGTTCAGGGACACCTCACGACGAAGGTCGCCTTCTACCTTCAGGTTGTGCTCGATGTAGTCACGCAGCTTGCTGATCTCGTTCTCGGAGAGATCCTTCACTCGGGTGTCGGGGTTGATGCCGACTTCCTCGAGCATCTTCTTAGAGGTCGTCAGACCAATACCGTAGATATAGGTCAGGCCGATCTCAACGCGCTTTTCTCTGGGCAGGTCTACGCCCGCAATGCGTGCCATGGATTGAATACACCTCCAAATTGTGCTTTGGCTCTATGAGCCGGGATACGGAAGACGCAGGCTTTTCACAATCCCGTGGGAGCAACCCACTCCCGGGGATTTGTCCCGGCCTGCAACCTTGTTAAGGAAAGCTTTAACCGTTGGGGAAGTGGCTTTCCTCCATCAGGCGACCTTAGGAGTCAGCCGCCTGAGGTGTTCGCGCCTGGTGAAAGCAAGCGCAGAACAACGCGTCCATCCGCTATGGAAGGTGCGGAGGGATGCGCCTTGGTGTTATCTTGCAGGCTGTATGATGGAACACGTGCGGGGATGCACATGCAGCCGCCCACCAATGGAGCCTACTTGCTAACCATCTCATAATATCATACTTTGCGCAACTTGTAAATCGTTTTTTATGAATTTCACAAACTTTTTTTGCATTTCTTCCAGACTTGCGTGTTGCCTTTTCTTACATTATAATAAAACGGTTAAGGAGTGAGCAATTTGATGTTTGATTTACCTGCCGGAGCGGCGTTTATCATCAACCGATTGAACGAGCATGGCCATCAGGCTTACGTGGTGGGCGGCTGCGTGCGGGATTCCCTGCTGGGCATCGCGCCCAAGGACTGGGACATCTGCACCTCTGCCCTGCCGGAGGAGATGCAGCGCATCTTCCGCGACCAGCATGTGGTGGAGACCGGATTGAAGCACGGCACGTTGACGGTGGTGCTGGAGCATGTGCCTTATGAGGTGACCACCTTCCGGGTGGATGGCGAGTATACCGACCACCGCCACCCGGACGAGGTGCGCTTTGTGCAGGATGTGCGGGAAGACCTGGCGCGGCGGGATTTCACCGTGAACGCCATGGCCTACCACCCGGAAACCGGGCTGGTGGATGCCTTTGGCGGGCAGGAAGACCTGGCGGTGGGGATCATCCGCTGCGTGGGCGAGGCGGAGCGCCGCTTTGATGAGGACGCGCTGCGCATCCTGCGGGCGCTGCGGTTTGCCTCCACCTATTGCTTTGCCATTGAGGAAGAAACGGCAGCTGCTGTGCATAGCCTGAAGGAGACCCTGGCCGATGTGGCGGCGGAGCGCATCCGGGTGGAAGTGGCGAAGCTGCTTTGCGGCAAGGGGGCAGGGGACATCCTGCGGACGTATCATGATGTGATCGGCCAGGTGATCCCGCAGGTCAAGCCCATGGTGGGTTTTGAGCAGCACACGCCCTTCCACAAATATGATGTGTGGGAGCATACCATCCGGGCGGTGGAAGCTGCGCCCGCCACCGAGGTGCTGCGGCTCACCATGCTCCTGCACGACAGCGGCAAGCCTGCGGCCTTCACCATGGACGAGAAGGGCGTGGGACACGCCTATGGCCATCATAAGATTTCTGCAGAGATCGCGGATGAGGTGCTGACCGCCCTGCGGGTGGACAATGCCACCCACGACCGGGTTCGGCTGCTGGTGGAATGCCATGACTGGCCGCTTTCCACCGAGCGCACGCTGCTCAAGCGCCGCCTGCACAAGTTTGGCGAGGAAGCCCTGTGGCAGCTCATCGAGGTGCAGCGGGCCGACGCCATGGGCAAGGGAACCGTAACGGAGGCGGAGGTCGAAGCCCGCATGGACGGCATTCGTGCTGCGCTGGCGGAGCTGATCGCCAGCCAGCCCTGTGTGACATTGAAAGACCTGGCGGTGCGTGGCGGCGACCTGATGGCCGCCGGGCTGAAGGGTAAGGCCATCGGCGTGTGCCTGGAGCATTTGCTGACCGAAGTGATGGCGGAGCGGCTGGAAAATCAGCGGGACACCCTGCTGGAGGCCGCCGCGCAATGGAAAATGGAGGAACAGGGATGAATCAGTGGCTGCTGAATCGTTTGATTGGTGACAGCGACGACCGGGGCAAGATCGGCCAGGCTGGTTCTGCCACGGGGATCGTGGTGAATGCGCTCCTGGCGGTGATGAAGTTCATCATTGGCAGCGTGACCGGCTCGGTAGCCGTGGCGGCGGATGCGGTGAACAACCTCTCCGACGCGGGCGGCAGCGTGGTCTCGCTGGTGACGATGCGCATTGCCCAGAAGCCCCTGGACAAGGAGCATCCCTTCGGCCATGGGCGCATGGAGTATATCGGCGCCCTGGGTGTGGGTGCGCTGATCTTGCTGATGGGCTTTGAGCTTTTGAAGGATGCGGTGAACAGCATTCTGCACCCCTCGCTGCTGGCCTTTGGCTGGGTGCCCTTCGTCATTCTGGTGATCAGTATTCTGATGAAGGCCTGGCTCTACCAGTTCTACAAGGATGTGGGCGGGCGGATCGACTCCGCTGCGCTGCTGGCTGCCAGCAAGGATTCCTTGTCGGACGTGATCGCTACCTCCGCGGTGGCGGTGAGCATGCTGGTGGGGCATTTCCTGCGCTGGCCGGTGGATGGCTGGATGGGGCTCATTGTGGCTGGGTTGGTTTTCAAGGCAGGCTTCGATGTGTGCAAAAGCACCATCGACCAGCTGCTGGGCGGCGAGCCGGACAAGGAGCTGGGCCGGAAAATCTATGACATGGTGCTGGCCTACGAGAGCGTGCTGGGCGTGCATGACCTGATGGTGCATGACTATGGCCCCGGTCGCTGCATGGCCTCGCTCCATGCGGAGGTGCCTGCGGACGGCAATCTCATCGAGCTGCACGAGATCATTGACCGGGCGGAGCGGGAGATCGCCGAGAAGCTGAACATCATTGTGTGCATCCACATGGATCCCGTTGTGACCGGCGACGAGGAGACCGACCGCGTTCACGCCCACCTGAGCGCCTTCCTGGAAAAAGAGGGGCTGATGCTCCATGACCTGCGCCGCGTGCCGGGCAAGGAGCAGATCAACCTGGTGTTCGATGTGGCGCTGCCTGTGGACTATGAGGACGTGGAGGGTCTGCGCCAGCGCATTTCGGATGCCGCGAAGGAGATCGATCCACGCCATGTGTGCGTGATCCACTTCGATCTGGATTTCTACCATCGTGCCAATGGATAAACGAAAGGAGTTCCCATGCTGAAACGCCTGCTGTGCCTGCTGATGATCCTGCTGGTCGCCCTGCCCTTTGCCTATGCGGAGGACGGACTGGTGGTCTACTCCGATGATGAGCTGCTGGACATGATGGCGGCCATTCCGGAGGAAGGCGAAGAGGACAATTCGGCCTTCCTTGTGCTGCCGGAGGACATCGCCATGCCGGAGGGCAACACCTACACCATTCTGCTGGTGGGCAGCGACGCCTATGACGATGACAACCGCGGGCGCAGCGATACGGTGATCCTGGTGCAGGTGGATGGGGACGACAAGACCATCCGCATGGCCTCGTTTCTGCGGGATATGTATGTGAAAATTCCCGGCAAGGGCAGCAACAGGCTGAACGCCAGCTACATCTGGGGCGGACACGAGCTTTTGCGCAAAACGCTGGAGACCAACTTTGGCGTAACGGCAGATGCTTATGTGGAGGTCAATTTCGAGCGGCTGGTGAAGGTGATCGACGCCATTGGCGGCGTTGAGGTGGAGGTCAGCGAGAAGGAACGCCAGCAGGTGAACAGCATTCTGCGGTTCTATAACGAAAAGATCGGCGATGCGGCGGAGGATCAGCTGCTGCAGGAAAGCGGGCTGGTGCACCTGACAGGCAAGCAGGCGCTGTGCTTCAGCCGGATACGGAAGATCGATGGCGATGTGCAGCGTACCGCCCGCCAGCGCAAGGTGCTGGAGGCCGCCTTCCACAAGGTGACGCAGCTGAGCATGGCGGAGATCACCATGCTGATCTTGCAGAACATGGACGCGGTGGAGACCGACCTGACCATCGCGGACGCCATTGACCTGATCCCCCTGGCGCTGCGGTGCAAGAATGCCGCCTTCGAGACGCTGTCCATTCCGGTGAATGGCGCAGGACACCACGCTACCGTGGACGGCATGGCGGTGATCAAGCCGGACTTGAAAAAGAATCAGAAGGCGCTGAAGGAATTCTTCGGGGCGGAGTGAGCAAAAGACCTGGAAGCAAGCTTCCAGGTCTTTTGTAATGCGGAATTCGGAATTCGGAATGCGGAATTTAGTTTGTGGACTGGCGGGCGATCACAGATCGCCCCTACATTTGCAAGGAAAAGTTAAGCGTTGAGGCAAGAGGCAGAACCACTCCTTCCGTCAGCCGCAAGCGGCTGCCACCTCCCTCGGGGAGGGAGGCTTTTGGGGTGCGAAGCCAAACAGGCTCCGCGTCGTGGTGCGCCCGTTGCGCACCGTGACCCCAACAGAAAACCCACCCTGCATGACATCACAGGATGGGTTTCGAAAGGGTCGAAGACCCTTCGCGGGTTGTCAGGGCAGAGCCCTGACCGGGAGTCCAGAGGGCAGCGCCCTCTGGCGTGTCCCCTTATGCTGTGATCGCGTTGCCGGTGTAGAGTTGGTAGTATTTGCCTTGGAGGTCGATGAGCTGGTCGTGGGTGCCGCGCTCGATGATTCGGCCCTGCTCGAGGACCATGATGCAATCGGAATTGCGGACGGTGGAGAGGCGGTGGGCGATGACGAAGGTGGTACGGCCTTTCATCAGGGCGTCCATGCCGCGCGCCACGAGGGTCTCGGTGCGGGTGTCGATGGAAGAGGTGGCTTCGTCCAGGATCAGGGCGGGCGGGTCGGCCACGGCGGCGCGGGCGATGGCCAGCAGCTGGCGCTGTCCCTGGGAGAGGTTCGCGCCGTCGCCGGTGAGCATGGTGTTGTAGCCATTCTCCAGGCGGCGGATGAAGGCATCGGCATTGGCCAGCTTGGCGGCGGCAATGCATTCCTCGTCGGTGGCGTCCAGGCGGCCATAGCGGATGTTGTCCAGCACGGTGCCGGTGAAAAGGTGGGTGTCCTGCAGCACCATGCCCAGGGAGCGGCGCAGGTCGTCCTTCTTGATCTTGTTGATGTTGATATCGTCGTAGCGGATCTTGCCGTCCTGGATATCGTAGAAGCGGTTGATCAGGTTGGTGATGGTGGTTTTGCCAGCACCGGTGCCGCCCACGAAGGCGATCTTCTGGCCGGGCATGGCATACATGGTGATGTTGTGCAGTACGGTCTTTTCCTCGGTGTAGCCGAAGTCCACATCGTCGAAGGTCACGCCGCCTTCAACCTTTTTGTAGGTGACGGTGCCGTCCTTGTGGGGGTGCTTCCATGCCCACAGACCGGTGCGCTCATCGGTCTCGGTGAGGGTGCCATCGGCATTCTCAACGGCGTTGACCAGCTCCACATAGCCCTCGTCGGCCTCGGGCTGCTCGTCCATCATGCTAAAGACGCGGCCTGCACCGGCCATGGCCATAACGATGGAGTTCAGCAGCTGGGCGATCTGGGTCACGGGCTGGGTGAAGTTCTTGTTCAGGGTCAGGAAGGACACCAGGCGACCCAGCGTCATGCTGGCAAAGCCGGAGAGCGCCATGGCCGCGCCGGAAACGGCGATGAGCACATAGGAGATGTGACCCAGGTTGTTGTTGATGGGGCCAAGGCGGTTGGCGTAGGAGTTGGCGTTTTCGGCAGAGTGGCGCAATTCCTCGTTCAGGGTGCGGAACTTCTCGATGGCCTTGTCCTCGTGGCAGAAGACCTTCACCACCTTCTGGCCGTCCATCATTTCCTCGATGTAGCCGTTCACAGCGCCCAGGTTCTTCTGCTGGGCGACGAAGTAGGTGCCAGCCTTGCCGGAGAACTTGCCTGCGGTGACCATCATGATGGCGATCATCACCAGAGAGAGCAGGGTGAGGGGGAAGGACATGGTGATCATGCTCACAAAGGTGGAAACGATGGTGATGGCGGAGTTGATGATCTGGGGCAGGGTGCCGCCGATGAGCTGGCGCAGGGTGTCCACATCGTTGGTGTAGATGGACATGATGTCGCCATGGGCGTGGGTATCGAAGTAGCTGATGGGCAGCTTTTCCATGGTGGAGAAGAGCTGGGTGCGGATGTGGAGCATGCTGCCCTGGCTTACATTGACCATGATGCGGTTGTAGCCATAGGAGCTGGCAATGGCCAGCACCAGGAAGATGGCCAGGCGGCCAATGGCGGCAGCCAGGGGTGCAAAGTCAGGGGCGATGCCTGCCTTCTGGGCGTCCAGCATGGGCAGGATGTAATCGTCGATGAGGGTGCGGGTGAACAGGGTGCTTTGCAGGGAGGAAAGCACGGAAACGATGATCAGCGCCGTTACAGCCAGGAAGTGCCACTTGTATTGGGTCATGACCAGCTTCAACAGGCGCATGAGTACCTTGCCCTGGCCTTTGAAGGAGCCCTTGGGCATCATGGGACCGCGACCGCGGGGACCGGGACCTCTCATCATTTGGCTTCGCCTCCTTCCGCATCGGGCGCAGGCTCGTCAAAGTCGCCGCTGCCCTGGGTTTGAGTCTCGTAGATCTCGCGATAGATCTCGTTGGTGGCAAGTAGGTTCTCGTGGGTGTCGAAGGCGTCGATGCGGCCATCCTCCATCACGATGATGCGGTCGGCATTCTCCACCGAGGCCACGCGCTGGGCGATGATGATCTTGGTGGTGCCGGGGATCTTCTGGGCAAAGGCCTTGCGGATCCTGGCGTCGGTGGCGGTGTCCACGGCGGAGGTGGAGTCGTCCAGGATCAGCACCCGGGGCTTTTTCAGCAAAGCGCGGGCAATGCACAGGCGCTGCTTCTGGCCGCCGGAAACATTGGTGCCGCCCTGCTCGATCCAGGTGTTGTACTTGTCGGGCATACGCTCGATGAATTCATCGGCGCAGGCATGGCGGCAGACCTCGCGGCATTCTTCCTCGGTGGCGTCCTCCTTGCCCCAGCGCAGGTTGTCCAGAATGGTGCCGGAGAACAGCACGTTCTTCTGCAGCACCACGGCCACCTGGTTGCGCAGGGTGTCCAGGTCGTACTCGCGGACGTCCTTGCCGCCCACGCACACCGAGCCGCTCTTGACATCGTACAGGCGGCTGATGAGGTTCACCAGGGAGCTTTTGCCGCAGCCGGTGCCGCCGATGATGCCGATGGTCTCGCCGGAGTGGATGTGCAGGTCGATATCCTTCAGGGCATCCTCGCCGCTGCCCTTGTGGTAGGAGAAGAAGGCATGGTTGAAGTCGATGGAGCCGTCCTGCACCTCCATCACAGGGTTTTCGGGATTCACGATGTCGGGCTTCTCGTGCAGCACCTCGCAGATGCGCTTGCCGGAGGCGGTGGACATGGTGAGCATCACGAAGATCATGGAGAGCATCATCAGGGACATGAGGGTGCTCATCACATAGCTGAACAGGGAGGTAAGCTCGCCGGTGGTCAGGTTGCCGGCAACGATAAAGTGGGCGCCGAACCAGCTCAGGGCGATGATGCAGCCATAAACGATCAGCATCATGAAGGGGTTGTTCAGGGCAACGATGCTCTCGGCCTTCACAAAGAGCTTGTAGACGCTCTCGGCAGCCTTGGTGAACTTGGTGGTCTCATGCTCCTCGCGCACAAAGGCCTTCACCACGCGGATGGCAGACACATTCTCCTGCACGGAGGCGTTCAGCGCATCGTATTTCTGGAAGACCTGCTGGAACAGCTTCGACACCACACGGATGATGCTGAACAGCACCACCGCCAGGATGATCAGCGCTGCCAGGAAGATCAGGCTCAGGCGCTGGTTGATCACAAAGCACATCACCATGGAGCAGATCATGGTCAGGGGGGCGCGCACGGCGATGCGCAGGATCATCTGGAAGGCATTCTGGATGTTGCTCACATCGGTGGTCATGCGGGTGATGAGACCGGCGGTGGAGAACTTATCGATATTGGAGAAGGAAAAAATCTGCACCGTTTCATACATGGCCTCGCGCAGGTTATAAGCAAAGCCTGCGGAAGCCTTGGCAGCCGTTTTGGCTGCAGCCACGCCGAAGAACAGGCTCAGGAAGGCCAGCAGGATCATGTACAGGCCATACTTGAGGATCTCGGCCATGTTGCCAGCCTGGATGCCCTGGTCGATCAGCGCGGCGGTGGTGAAGGGGATCAGCACCTCCATGAGCACCTCCAGCGCCGCAAAGGTGGGCGTGAGGATGGAGACAGTCTTGTATTCCTTGATCTGCCTCATCAGGGTTTTCAGCATAGGGTAGGATCATCCTTTCTCACGGGAGTCAAAAGGGAATGATAAACAAGCGGAGTTACCCGCCATCATTTTAGTATAGCGAATTGGCAAATAGGTGTCAATGGTTCGGTTCTGAACATTGTGTGAACAAAACGGCATCGGCAGTTATGCTGCATGGAACTCGCGCAATGGTTGAGTGACAAGAGAAATCCTCGTTTGCTATTCATGCAAGGCTATGCCATAATGATGAAAAAGGAGGTTATCGCATGGAAATTGGAAGCAACATTCGCACATTGCGTCAGCGCAAGGGACTGACACAGGAGCAGGTGGCGACCTGTTTGGGTGTATCCTACCAGGCTGTGTCCAAGTGGGAAACCGGCGCCAACACGCCGGACATTTCGCTCCTGCCGGGGTTGGCCGCGCTGTTCGGTGTGCCGATCGACACGCTGTTCTCTCTTGATACGCTGCCGCTGCAAGAGGGGATGCTCCCTTGGGAAGATGATGGCGTCATTCGGGTCATTCAGATGCGTGGGAAAAAGGTGATCGCTGTTTCGCCGAGGGTCACGCCGGATTCTCCGGCCATCGAAATAGCATTTCCACGCAACTGCAATGACCGCACACAGTATTTCAAGGTGGAAGTGTATGGCCATGTCATTGCCGATGGCTCCATCCAGGGCGATGTGGTTTGTCATCAATCCATCGAGTGTTCGCAGATCAATGGTGATGCACGCGCAGAAGGAGACATAAAGGTTAGTGAATTGCACGCTATGGGACGTGTTGTTTGCAACGGGATCCATGATTGCTACAGGCTGCAGGCAAACAATATCGAATGCGCCGGAGATATCCATGCTGCCAACCTGACCTGCAACCAGATAACATACAAGCGATGAACAAGAAAAGACATCATGCAGAACGCTTCAACGCTCTGCATGATGTCTTTTCATTTGGTTATGCAATGGCGGACGATCAGGCTTCCACGATGTGGATCAGCTTGCCCTTGTAGTCGCCCCACAGGTTGCCTACCAGAATGCCAGCCTGCATCAGGGTGCTGCCCAGGTAGGTGCGGTCTTCGCCCTCGATGCGGTAGGTCTTGTTGGGACAAAGTCCCTTGAGCAGGATGCGGCGGGAGTGGGCGTTGGCTCTGCCCATGACCTGGATAAAGGTCACCAGGGCTTCGGACTTGTCCTTCTTCACCACCATCCAGCAGTCGTACATGCGGTTCTGCTGGTAGGAGGCCACGCGGTAGTAATCGCCGGTGCGCACCAGGTCGTTGTATTTGTGATACATGGCCACCTGGTCGGGGATCATGTTGCGGTCGGCTTCGGGGATCTTGGTCACGTCCAGCTCATAGCCGAAGGTGCCGGCCAGCGCCACATAGCCGCGGGTCTCGAAGGGGGTAGTGCGGCCAACGGTGTGGTTGGGGCAATCGCTGACGTGGGCGCCCATGGCGGAGAGGGGGTAGATCAGCGCGGTGCCTTCCTGGATGGTGAGGCGCTCGATGGCGTCGGTGTCGTCGGAACACCAGATCTGCGGGCTGTAGTACAGCATACCGGCGTCAAAGCGGGCGCCGCCGCCGGAGCAGTTCTCCAGCAGAATGTGGGGGAACTCGCTGGTCAGGCGCTCCTGCAGGCGATACATGCCCAGCACGTAGCGGTGATACAGCTCGCCCTGGCACTCGGCAGAGAGGGCATAGCTGCCCAGGTCGGACAGGGGACGGTTCATGTCCCACTTCACATATTCGATGTTGGCGCTGCGCAGCACCTTGGCGATCATGTCGAAAATGTAGTCCTGGATCTCCCTGCGGGACATATCCAGCACATACTGGTTGCGGGCAAGACCGGCGGTGCGGCCGGGCACCTGGATGGCCCAGTCGGGATGCGCGCGGTACAGGTCGGAATCGGGGCTGATCATCTCCGGCTCCACCCAGATGCCGAACTTCATGCCCAGCTTGTTCACCTCGTCCACCAGGTGCTTCAATCCGCCGGAGAGCTTTTCTTCATTCACGAACCAGTCGCCCAGGGCGCGGTTGTCGTCAAAACGGTTGCCGAACCAGCCGTCGTCCATCACCAGCATTTCAATGCCCAGCTTGGAGGCCTGGCGGGCGATGTCCAGCAGCTTTTCGGTGTTGAAATTGAAATAGGTAGCTTCCCAGTTGTTGATGAGGATGGGGCGCTTCTTGTCCCGATACTGGCCGCGGATGAGATGCTCGCGATACAGGTCGTGGAAGGCATGGCTCATGCCGTTGAGACCCTCGGCAGAGTAGACCAGCACGGCCTCCGGCGCTTGGAAGCTCTCGCCGGGGTTCAGCTTCCAGCAGAAGCCCTCCGGGTTGATGCCGGTCATCACGCGCACGGTGTCGAACTGGCCACGGTCGGCCAGGGTGAGAAAGTTGCCGGAGTAGATGAGGTTGATGCCGTACACATCGCCCACGTCCTCGGTGGCGGTCTTGTCCAGCAGCGCCATGAAGGGGTGGGTCTGATGGCCTTCCTCGCCGCGCAGGGAGGACATGCCCTGAATGCCATAGTTCACGGGCGTGCGGTTGATGTGGCGTTCACGGGCCCAGGAGCCGGTGAGCAGGATCTTGTCGTATTCCTTGTTGTCCATGTCCATGGAGGCGGACATGATGCGGTCGATGAACACAGGGGCGTCGCTCTCGTTGATCAGCTTCACGCTGCGCACCACGGCGTCGATGCCCTCGAAAATGCTGTAGGAAAGCACGGCCTTCACCTTCAGCACCTTATCGGTCAGCACCAGTTCCAGGGTCTCGGTGTCGTTCTCATTGCCCCAGGTGGCGGGGAGGCCTTCCAGGGGCTTTTTGCCCTTGAAAATGCTGTAGCTGTCCAGGGTCAGCTGAAGGGCGCGGTGGCCGCCGTTGCTGCGGACGACCATGGCGCTCTCGCGGAAATCGCCAATGCCGCCGGTGGGGTATTCCATGGGGAAGCTGTCCAGGAAGGACAGGCGGTCGCGGGCGTTGGTCTCGGGGGTGAAGGGACCTTCGCCGGTGCGCATGAGGTAGGTCACATCGTCCTCGCCCAGCTTTTTGCCAAAGTAGGCATGGCCGACAAATCCCTCTGCATCCACGATGCCAATGACGTAAGAGGCTGCCTTGGTGTCCAGCTGGAAGCTCCTGCTGCTTTCGTTGTAACGGATAGCCATCATATCACTCCTGTATGTTTGGATTGGGGTCAATCGTAATACTCTTCCTCGTAATACTCTTCTTCATATTCCGCCGCACCGCCGTTGAGCAGCAGGTCGATCACGCCATGCTCGGTGAGCAGATCCAGCAGGCTCTGCACGGTGGAGGCGGGCATTTGCACCAGGATCGGCACCAGGCCATCAAACATGGGCTGTGCCACATTGTTCAAAAGCTCGGTGAGGGTCACATCGTTCATGGAGAGCAGGTTCATGCCCTCCATGAGCTGAGCGGTGGTGAACTCCGGCACGGTGCTGGGGGTGGTGGGCTCCAGCGTGCCGAACATGGTCAGCTGGGGTGCGCGGGTGGCGGCGTTCAGCATCCGCAGGGAGAAGGTGTTGCCTTCGCCCTCGCCTTCAAAAAGCAGGTGGAGCTTTTCTTCCATAAAGTCGCCCGTCATTTCCACTTCCAGCGAGAAGGGGGAGGTGATGGGCGCCTCGCGGGTCAGGTCGGGGATGTTGTTGGCCTTGATGGTGCTGTCCAGCATGGTATCGCCATAGTCGTCCTCGACGCGTACCTGCAGGATGTGCTCGCCATCGGGCTGGCCGTTATAGAAAGCGGAGAAGGCGTAGCCGTTGGGGAAGGCGGGCAGGGTGATGCTCCAGGCGGTAACGCTGTCCTCCACGGTGCGGGTGAACAGGGTGGTTTCGCCGGTGCGCCAGGTCTCGGTGGCGCCCTTGATGCTCACGGTGATACCTTCTTCGTCCAGGATGGTTTCGGCCCATTCCGGCAGGGAGAGCATGACCTCCATCAGGGTTTCGTCGTAGCCGGCCTCCATGCCCACAGCCTGCGTCCAGTAGAAGAAGGCGCGGTCGCCCTCGGCGATCTCCGCCAGCTGGCTGGAAAGGGCAAGCAGCTGATCATAGGGGATGGTGCGCTCGCCCTCCTGGGAGAGCATCACGCCCTGCCAGGCGCTGCCCAGAGCCTCGAAGGCGCTGGTGTGGACGTAGGGGGAGATGAGCAGGGTGAGGCGCTGCAGGGGGATCTCCAGGTGGAAGTACATCTTCATGGAGAATTCCAGGAGGGAGATCATGTTCACCATGAGCATCTCATCGCCCAGCAGGCTGGATTCCACGCCCCAGAAGGCCTCGGTGCCAAAGAGGCGCAGGGTGGTGCGGGTGGCCTCTTCGCCATTCAGCATCCACTCGGTATTCAGGTCGAAGCAGCCGGTGTAGGCCTGATCCAGGCTGCCCTTCAGGGTGAGGATGTTCATCAAATCGGCCAGGCCGGAGGCCAGGGGGCGCTGCTCGGGAGAAAAAGCCTGGGGATCCATGGAAAAGGCCACATCGAAGCGCACGCCGGAGGCATCCCTTTCGGCCAGGGCGGCGCAGGGCAGCAGACACAGGCAAAGCAGCGCACACAGGGCGCGGCGGAAAATGGAGCGCATAGGCGCACCTCGCTTTCGGGAAATATCAGCCCCAGAGCAGGGACAGGGCGGGGACGATCTGCTTTTTGCGGCTCACCACGCCGGGCAGGAACACATGGTTGCCCTGCACCTCGGCAATGTTGAAGGCCATGCGGATCACATCATCGTCGCCCAGGAAGATCAGCTCGGTACCCTCGCGAAGCACATCGGTGAGCATCAGCAGCTGCATATCGTATTCCTTGTTGCGCTTCATCTTCTCCATGGCGGGGAGCAGCTCCGGCAGGCGGGAGAGCACGCTGTCGGTATCCAGGCAGGTGATCTGCCCGATGCCCAGGGTGTGGCCTGCAATGTGGAACTCCTTGAAGTCCGTAGCCAGCAGCTCTTCCACGGTTTTGCTGGCATCGGTGCCCAGGGAGAAGATCTCCTTGCCCAATTCGTCCAGGTCGATGCCTGCAATGCGTGCCAGGCGCTCGGCAATGCGCTTGTCGTGGCTGGTGCAGGTGGGGGACTTGAACATTACCGTGTCGGAGAGGATGGCGGCGGCCATCAGGCCTGCCAGCCGCTGGGAGGGCATCAGCCCCCGCTCCTGATACATGGTGGCCACAATGGTGGTGGTGGAGCCCACGGGTTCGTTGCGCATGAACACGGGGTTGCCCGTCTGCACATCCGCCAGGCGGTGATGGTCAATGATGGCCACGATCTCTGCCTGCTCCAAACCCTGCACGGACTGGGCGCGCTCGTTGTGATCCATCAGCACCACGCGCTTGCGGCGGGGGCGGATCAGGTGATAGCGGCTCAGGGTGCCGACGACCTTCTGGTTCTCGTCCAGCACGGGGTAGGAGCGGTAGCGGCTTTGCAGCACGGCGTCGCGCACATCGTCGATGTAATCATCCATGTGGAAGTGGACGATGTTTTTGATCTGGGCAATGCGCCCCACGGGAATGGCCTGGTAGATCATGCGGGCGGCGCGGTAGGCGTCGCAGGGGGTGGCGATGATGCAGGTGCGGCTGGAAATGCCGCGGTACTTCTCCGCCAGGTCAGTCTGGCAGAGGATCACGCAGGAGGCCTGCTTTTCCAGGGCAAGCTCCACCACGTCCGCCTGATGGCCGCAGATGACCACGCTGCCTTCCTTGATGCCGCGGACATCGCCGCCGTTGCAGGGCAGGGCGATGGTCACCTCGCCGGAGATGCAGTCGAACACGTCGCTTTCGTCGTTGATGATCAGACCTTCCAGGGCAGAGAGCAGGTTGAACACCGGCACCGCGTCGATGGCGGGATGCTGGATGGAGTCCATGTCCTTTTCAGCAATGCCGCCGGCGGTGACCATGCCGAACAATCCGCCATGCTCGTCGGTGACGGGCACGGCGGACAGGCCGACATTTTCCCGCAGCACATCCCAGGCGCGGCTTACGGCCACGCCGGAGGACAGGGTGGGAGGACGGTCGAACTCGATGTCCCGTACCTGGGTGCGGACGGTGGTCATGTACAGGGGCGGCTCAAAGCCGAAGCGCTCCAGGAGGAACGCAGTCTCGTCGTTCAGGTGTCCCAGGCGGGCGGCCACATATTCGCTGCTGCCCAGGGAATTGTTCAGCGCGGCATAGGCCATGGCGGAGACCACGGAATCCGTGTCGGGATTGCGGTGGCCGAATACATAAATGGGATCCATAGGGAAGCCTCCTTGTTGGTGGCATTATTCGTCGATGACCGTCCAGGTGGCGGGGTCGTTGTCGATGGCTTCGTCAATGGCGAAGTTGAGAGCCTTCTGGGTAGTGATGTTGGCCACGCCATAGGTTTTCAGTCCATGGTCGGCCTGGAAGGCGCGCAGGGCATCGGCGGTGCCTGCACCGTAGAGACCGTCGGCCTTCTCGGCGTTCAGGTAGCCAAGGTAGACCAGCTTCTCCTGCAGCTGCTGCACCTTCACGCCCTGGTTGCCATAGCGCATGGTGACGTCCAGCACGTCATGCACGGTGCCGTAGCCCAGGATGCGGGTGTAGGTCAGGTCGTACACATTGCGCTGCACGGCGGAGGGGGCGTTGCCCTCCAATACATGGATCTGCACATTGCCGTGTTGATCCTTCGTGCAGTATTCCACCATGGCCACGTGGTCGGTATCCTGGTCGCTGTCCCAGGTGAAGAACACCCAGTCCCCGGGCTGGGGAATGTAATCCCCGGTGGAAATGTAGCTGTCCTCGCCCTTGAGCCATTGGTAGCCCCAGTTTTCCAGGTTGCCCCAGCGCACCAGGTAGCGCCCTTGCTGGATGAACCAGTTCTTGCCCGTGTTGCTGCCGGAATACATGGGGTAGACCTGGCGCAGAAGCTGGGTGCCGTGGCGCTGATCTACCTGATCCACGCACCAGCACAGGTATTCAGCGCACCATTGGGTGTAGGGATCGCCCACCCACTCGCCGTACTTCGACCAGCCGTGGTCGCCCTCGGTGTAACCCACTTCTTCAATGGCGATGTCCAGCAGCCAGCTTACATAATCCGGCACGGGATAGGCGGGGGCGATGCGGGTGTAGCTGGCAAGCTCCTCGGCCTGGGCGGGGAAAGCAAAAAGAAGCAGCGTACACATGAGCGCAAGCAGCTTCTTCATGGCGGATTCCTCCTTACAGGATAATGGGAACGGTGTGGGTGATGGTGCAGCTCTCCGGGGTAACATGGCACACCGCGGCGGTGATGCGCACCCCGGCGGCATTGGCCTGGCGCAGGGCTTCGCCAAAGGCGGGGTGCGTCCTGTCGTTGGGTGCAAGGCCAATGACATTCTCCCGCTGCAGCACAAAGCAGATGCCTGCGTCATACCCGGCGGCCTTGGCGGCCATCAGCTCGTGGATGTGCTTCACGCCCCGGTCGGTGGGTGCATCGGGGAAGTAGGCCATGCCTGCCTCGTCGAACAGGGTCACGCCTTTGACCTCCACAAAGCCCTGCTGCTCGCCTGCGTGGTAGCTGAAATCAAAGCGGGAAGCACCGTAGGTGGTCTCGGCCTTCAGGTCGGTGAGGCCGGGGAGATACCCGCCGCTGCGCGCCCATTCGGCAAAGATCAGATTGGGCGCCTGGCTGTCCATGTTCACGGTATAGCCGCGGCTTTCCACGGCCACCAGGTCAAAGCGGGTCTTGCGGGCGGGGTTATCGCTTTCCTCCAGCCACACGGCGGCGCCGGGGAGCAGCAGCTCCTTGCAGCGGCCGGTGTTTTTCACATGGCACACGGTTTCCTGGCCGTCCACCTCGCACAGGGAGATGAACCGGTTAGGGCGGGAGAGGAAGCGGGCTTCCTTCAAACGGTGGTAGAGCTTCACTGTTCCACCTTGTAGACCAGCATCAGCAGGGCACCGTCATCAGAGGTGTGGCCTTCCACGCGGATGGGGAAATCGTAGTTGTTGCGGAAGCGTAGGTTCAGGTTATCGCTGCCTACGGCGGCGTCCACGCCATGGGGCAGATACTTGGCGCCGGCGGGACCATGGGGACGGCGCTGGAGGATCTCCACACCGGGGAGCTGCAAAAGCGCGTTGTACAGCGTGGAGGAAACCTGGCAGGTGCCGCCGCCGTAGCCGGGGACGGACTCGCCGTTGATCAGCACCCATGCCTTCTGGTAGCCGTACTGGGGACGATAGGGGCCGACCTGGGTGTTGAAGTTGAGGCTTTCGCCGGGCTGCATCACGCGGGTGAGACGGTCACAGGCCACGCGGATGTTGATGATGCGGCTGCGGTTGATATCCGTCTGCACCATGGTGTAATAAGAGGTGTAGGCGGCAATGGGAGAATCCTCGCTGATGGGATCGTCGGTGGGGGAAACGGGGATCAGGTCGGTCAGATCGTTCAGGTTGATGTAGCCATAGGTGCGCCAGTAAGGCACGATGGCCCAGCCGTCCTGGATCTTCCAGATGCTCAGCTTGGTGCCGGGGTTCAGCACCACCCAGCTGTCGTCGGTATTGCTCATGGATTTGCGCACCTCGCACACATCGGCGGTGGTGGCGATATAGGCGGACTTCTGCACGCCGTAGGGCGGGGTGTTCACCGGATCCACCGGGGTGACCTGGTGAATGCGGTCGCGCTTGATGTAGCCAATGTCATCGCCATAGCGGACGATGGCCCAGTAGCTGCCCACATACAGCACATCGATGGAGCCGCTGGTGCGCACATAGGCCACGCGCTCGCTTTCCAGGCTGCGCTCTTTGAAAAAGCTGGAGGCGTCGATCAGGCGGCAGGTGTAGATGGCGGGGGAATTCTTGTCGAAATCCTCGCGGTTCTTTTCCTGATAAACGGCACCCACTACCTGCACGGGAGCCTCGTTTTCTTCCACCTCGTCCAGTTTGAGCAGCTCGTCCAGCTCCTCCTGGGAGAGGGTTCCTTCAGCCACGTCTTCTGCCAGGGCAGGGAGCGCGGAAAGCATCAGGCACAGCGCCATCATCAGCATCAGCAGGCGTTTCAGCATGGGTCAGAGACCTCCTTGGTGAAAAATACACGTCACGCATCATTATACCATTGTGGAAGGAATGCCGCAAGAGTTCAGGACGGGTATTTACAAAAATGGAGACAGCCGTGTTGACTGCCTCCGGGGTTGGTTATCCGTTGCCCAGGGTGGTGTACTCCAGGCGTTCCAGCTCGCCGGTCTGGGTGTTGATGCACACGGCGACGTAGTAGTTCACGCCATCGATGGTCAGCGTGGCGGAGAATACCCGCACGCGGATGCCGAGATCGGATTGGCGCAGGGCTGCGTGCTGCGGGTCAAGCTCGCCGCCCATGGCGGTGATGAGCTGCTCGTGGGTGAGGTCAAACTGGCGGGCAAGTGCTGCATGGGCAGCATCTGCCAGCACCTCCGCAGAAAGGTCGCCCGGTGCAGGCTCCACGTCCGTCAGGGGATCGCCCCAAAGCTCGGTGCCTTCGATGTAGTCGTAGTCAACCTTCACGCCGTCTTCGGCGTTGGTTTTCTCGGTGATGCTCCATGCCTCCCGGGCGCCGGTGGTGCGGGCGTAGAGCAGCTGGGGCTGCCCCCAGGCCTCGTGGTTCAGGCTCCCATCAGCCAGGAGGGCGCTGTCCACATCGTCGTGCGTCCAACTGGCGGTGATGAAGCCGTGTTCCTTTTCCACGGTGTATTCACCGGCCAGGCGGGGGCTGAGCTGCCCATTGGTGTAGAAGCGAACCACCCAGCCTGCATCGGTCAAATGGCAATCGTCCCGGAAAATGCCCAGGGTCTGCAGGGTGAGGCCGTATTTCTCCATCACCGCCTGGCGGGCGAGATGGACGGCCTCGGCACGGGAATCGCCGGGCAGGTCGATGGCGGTGGCGATGGTGCCGGGCTGCGCAGCCACCACCGTATCCGGCGGGGAGGTGCGGTTCAGCAGGGAGAGGCTCACCAGGCCAACGGCCAGCAGCACCACGGCAAAGGCCAGGCCATAGCGCAGGGCGCTGCGGGGGATACGGGGTTTCTTTTCTTCATTTAGCTTGCGGAAAACAGCGTTGCTCAAGCGGCGATCCCATTGGACATTGGCAAGCTGATGATCCACAAGCTGCTGGAACTCGTTGCGTTCAGTCCTCATTGAAATACCACCTTTCGAGCCTGCTGTGCAGGATGGTGTTGGCACGGTCAAGCCGCTGCTTGACGGTGGAAGGTGAAATGTGCAGCGCGTCCGCTACTTCTTTCAGCTTCATGCCCTGGTAATAGCGCAGGAGAACCGCCTCGCGCAGCTTGTGCGGCAGGCTCATGACTTCGGTGATGACGGTTGCATCCGGCCAGATGCTTTCGCAGGTCGGTTCGGGCAGCAGATCCAGGGAAATGCGGCGGTCGGTATGGCGAAGCCACGCGGTGCGCAGGTAGTCGCGGCAGGTGTTGATGGCAATGCTCATCAGCCACGAGCGCTCCCTGCTGGCATCCCGCAGATCATCAAGCCGCTTGTACGCCTTGAGAAAGGTATCCTGCACAGCATCCTCGGCCAGGGCGGCATCGCGGAGGTGGAGGGTACACATTCTGAGCAGCGTGCTGCCGTACTGCGTCATGAGCCGTTCAAGGACGGCTTGCCTGTCAGGCGTCAGGTCGGGTTGCATAGGGTCAACCTCCTTTCATATGTACAGACGAGGAGGAACAAGAAAAAGGACATAGGAAATTGAAAATAATTCGGAATTCGGAATGCGGAATTCGGAATTTAGAGTGTGGGCGGCGGGCGATCGCAGATCGCCCCTACAATTGTACTGCCAAGTGGGGCGTGGGGCAAGGGGCAGAACCACTCCTTCCGTCAGCCGCAAGCGGCTGCCACCTCCCTCGGGGAGGGAGGCTCAACCCCTCAGTCCCTTCGGGACAGCTCCCCTACGAAGGGGAGCCTCACTAACTGTCACGCGTCGCGGCGCAACCGTATTTGCGCCGTGACCCCTGCAAAGGAAAAACCCACCCGGCTATCGCCGAATGGGTTTCGAAAGGGTCGAAGACCCTTCGCGGGAGTGCAGAGGGCAGCGCCCTCTGCGTAGGGGATTCCTAAGGGGACAAAGTCCCCTTAAGGCTGCTTGCCGATGTAGGCGAGGATGCCGCCATCGACGTAGAGGATGTGGCCGTTGACGAAGTTGGAGGCGTCGGAGGCCAGGAAGACGGCGGGAGCGGCCAGGTCTTCGGGGTCGCCCCAGCGGTTCGCGGGGGTCTTGGCCAGGATGAACTGGTCGAAGGGATGGCGGCTGCCGTCGGGCTGGAACTCGCGGAGGGGAGCGGTCTGGGGGGTGGCAATGTAGCCGGGGCCAATGCCGTTGCACTGGATGTTCTGGGCGCCGTATTCGGAGGCGATGTTCTTGGTGAGCATCTTCAGGCCGCCCTTGGCAGCGGCGTAGGCGGACACGGTTTCGCGACCCAGCTCGGACATCATGGAGCAGATGTTGATGATCTTGCCGTGACCCTTCTTGATCATGGAGGGGATCACAGCCTTGGCGCAGATGAAGGGGGCGTTCAGGTCAACATCAATGACCTGGCGGAACTGATCGGCGGTCATTTCGCACATGGGGATGCGCTTGATGATGCCGGCGTTGTTCACCAGAATGTCGATAACGCCGACCTCGGCCTCGACCTGAGCCACCAGGGCGTTCACGGCGGTCTCGTCGGTCACGTCGCAAACATAGCCATGCGCCTTGATGCCCTTTTCTTCGTAGGCGGCCAGACCCTTGTCCACCAGCTCCTGCTTGATATCGTTGAAGACGATGGTGGCGCCTGCATCAGACAGAGCGCAGGCGATGGCGAAGCCGATGCCGTAGCTGGCGCCGGTGATGAGGGCGACCTTGCCCTTCAGGGAGAAGGATTCCATAACGTTCATGATGGTGATCTCCTTTCAGTCGGTGGATTACTTCAGATCCTTGGTGGCAATGCCGTCCATGTCGTCGAAGTCCTGGTTCTCGCCGCACATGCCCCAGATGAAGGTGTAGTTCTGGGAGCCTGCGCCGGAGTGGATGGACCAGCTGGGGCTGATAACGGCCTCTTCGTTGCGCATGATGATGTGGCGGGTCTCGTTGCCCTCGCCCATGAAGTGCATCACGAAGGCGTCCTCGGGCAGGTCAAAGTAGAGGTAGACCTCCATGCGGCGGTCGTGGGTGTGGCAGGGCATGGTGTTCCACACGCTGCCGGGCTTGAGGCTGGTCATACCCATGACCAGCTGGCAGCTCTCCACCTGGCCGGGCAGGATGTACTTGCAGATGGTGCGGTGGTTGGAGGTCTCCAGGGCGCCCAGCTCCACGCGAACGCAGTCCTCGGGGCGGATGTACACGGTGGGGTATTCCTTGTGGGCGGGGCAGGAGTTGAAATAGAAGTGGGCAGGCTGGTCGGCATTGGTGCTTGCCAGCACGATGTCCTTGCAGCCGCGGCCGATGTAGATGCCGTCGCGGGGACGCAGGGTGTACACGGTGCCGTCCACGGTCACGGTGCCTTCGCCGCCGATGTTGATGATGCCCATCTCCCGGCGCTGCAGGAAGTACTCGGCACGCAGCTCGTCGCCGGCATCAATGCTCAGCGCCTTGGTGACAGGCACGGCGGCACCGGTGATGATGCGGTCGATGTGGGAGTAGACCATCTTGACCTCGTCGGCCACGAAGAGATTCTGGATGAGGAACTCCTCGCGCAGGCGGGCGGTATCGTAGGTTTTTACGTCGCGGGGGGAGGAAGCAGTACGAAGCTCCATGGGACAGACCTCCTTTTATGGTTATGTGAAAATACTTACATTTTGCCGATGCAGAAAAATGCAAAAGAGCATGCAATTTTCCGCTAAGTCTATTTTACAGGGTCAAACGGCGTTTGAAAAGGGACAAAACGGACTTAAACCAAACAAATGGCGAAAAACTGACCAAATCAGCACCCATTTTGTGCTTGTGTTTTGGAAAAACGTGTGGTATCATAGTTAAGCGAAATGCCAAGGAGGTATTAACATGGGTGTTGTAAATGTGCTTCTTTCTATCGTGCTGATCCTGGCTTGCCTGTTCCTGATCGTGACCGTTCTGCTGCAGAGCAGCAATGCGAAGGGTCTGGGCGCTGTGGCTGGCCAGATGGAGAGCTACTTCAGCAAGAACAAGGCCAAGACCATCGACGCCAAGCTGGCTCTGGGCACCAAGATCGCTGCGGCTGTGTTCGTTGTGATCGCCCTGCTGATGCTGGTGCTGAACTAAGTCGCCTGATTCTGCTGAACGGTGCAAAATAGCTGCGTCCCATGGTGGATGGCAGCTTTTTTGCATGAAAAACACAAAAAATACACGCTGCAACTTACAGCAGCGTGTATTTTTTGTGGTATAATTTAATTTATTCTGCTGCGTGAGAAACGATCAGCTCAGCACCGATCTGGGCGGGGAGAGACATGGTCATGGCCCCGTTGAAATATACGGTCACCTGTGCGCCAGGCTCCAGGCCAGAGAGCTGCTCAGCCAGGGCGTTGACCTGAATGATCTCCATACCATCGTCCAGGGTAAAGCCCTCTTCAGTCAGCTCCACAATGGCGCCGGTGCGGGCATAGCAGCCAATGCGCAGGGCGTTGATCTGCGGAGGCAGGGAGCGGGTCATCATGCCGTTGTAGAGAACGTGGATCAGGGAGCCGATGTCAGGCGTTTCGCCCTCGAGGATGGTCTCGCCGTGGAGATTGACCTGCACCTGCTGGCCATCGGCATTCTGGATGAGGTAATAGTCTTTGGTGATCTCCTGCACGGTGCCGGTCATTTCATAAACCTCCTCAAGCTCCTCGGTGATTTCGACTTCAGCAGAGGGCTGGGCGGGGATGCTGGCGAAGGTGCTCAGCAGCACAAAGGCGATAGCGGACAGGATGGCAATGAGTTTCGTCATGGTGGTGACCTCCTTGATTGTGGTTACATACTATCAGACGAACCAGAAGCAAAATTGTTCCCACAAAAATTAGTTTTTATCATACGATTTTGAGTCCTTTTGATTTTTGAGGGTATATACAAGGTTGCATAAAGTAACATGATGTGATATACTAACATCGTACCACCGTGAAACCTTAAAATAACCTGATGTAGGTGTGCAAGCGAATGAGTAGAAAGCGAATTGCGGCTTTGATGGCCGGACTGGATAAGGAATATCAGCAGGACTTCTCCACGGGAATGGCGAAGGCGGCTGCCCTCCACGACATTGACCTGTGCATTTTCAACTGCCAGGGTCAGGCGGAGGAGGACGTGATCCGCAACGACATGGGGGAGAATTCTATCTTCGACCTGCCGGATCTGAAGTCCTTTGATGGTGTGGTGGCACTTTGTTACACCATGGTGTCCTCCACGGCGCTGGATCACATCAACGAGCTTCTGAACGAGCTGGGGGATATCCCGGTGGTGACCATCGACACCCGCACCGAGTCGGCTGTTGAAGTTACCTTTGATGATGTGACCAGCGTGCAGGAGCTGATGCGCCACATGATCGTGGATCACGGCTACCGCCGCTATGCGCTGGTGAACGGCCCCATGGGCAACAAGGTGGCCATGGGACGCTACAACACCTGTGTGGAAATGATGCGGGAGCACCGCTGCCAGCTGGATTATGTGTTCGATGGCAGCTGGACCCGCGATGGCGGACGCACCGCTGCGGCCAGCATGCTGAAGGATCCCAAGGGACTGCCGGAGGTCGTGATCTGCTGCAACGACGACATGGCCTTTGGTGTGATGGAAGGCCTGAGCGCCGGCGGCGTCCGCGTGCCCGAGGATGTGAAGGTCACCGGCTTCGACGCCCTGCGCGAGGCTGTTGGCCGCGGCCTGACCACCATTCTGCGTCCCTCCAGGGATGCGGGCACGGCCAGCGTGAACATCCTGGTGGACTGGATGAATGGTCACAAGCCGGAAAACCACCTGGTGACCTTGCCCACCCAGGTGGTGCTGGGATCCTCCTGCGGCTGCGAGGCCAAGGCGGGCACGGCAGAAAAGTATATGCGCAAGATGAGCGAGCAGCACCGCAACATCGAGCGCAGCCTGATGCGGGCATCCAGCTTCTCCAGCTCGCTGGCTGGGGTTTCCGGCCAGGTGGAGGCGGGCAAGGTGATCGCCAACTTCGCCCATGGCTGGGGCGTAAACGATATGCACGTGTGCGTGGAGCCGGACTTCCTGAATCCCGAGGCGGACGACCAGGAAGTGGGCTATCCCGACAGAATGCTGCTGCTGGCCTCCTATTCCGGCGGCAAGGAGCATGTGCAGACCACCTTTGATACCCACGACCTGCTGCCCATTCTGTCCCAGCCCCACGAGAGGCCCCTGGCGCTGGTGTTCAGCCCGCTGTATTACCTGGACAAGATCTTTGGTTACGCGGTGTTCGACCTGAAGCATGCCACCGGCTTTGAGCTTTACTCTGTGCTGACGCTGCTGGGCGGCGCGCTGATGAGCCTGAACCTGAAGTGCACCGTTACAGCCTATGCCACGGCGCTGGAGGATATGTCCATCCACGACCCGCTGACCGGCCTGTATAACCGCCGCGGCTACAACCAGCTGGCGCCCATGCGCTTTGGCGAGGCCAAGGAGCAGGAGAAGTGCTTTGCGGTGATCAGCTGCGACATGGACGGCATGAAGCGCATCAACGACGAATATGGCCACATGGCTGGCGATACCGCCATTACCCGCATGGGTCGCGCCCTGCGGGTGCTGGAAATGGACGGCATGACCTGCGTCCACATCAGCGGTGACGAGTTCATCGCTGTGGGCACCGTGCGGGATGCCGACCACGCCTCTCAGCTGGGTGAGAGCCTGCACCTGGCCATTGACGACATCAACCACCGGGATCGCTGGATCACCGATATCGGCGCCAGCGTGGGCGTGTTTGCTGCCGTGCCCAAGGAGGGCGACAAGCTGGATGATTTCCTCATCCGTGCAGACGGCGCCATGTACCGCAACAAGCGCAGCCGCCGCCGGGACAGCAGAGCTGAATAAAAAGAAGGGAAGCGAAAGCTTCCCTTCTTTTTATGAATTCGGAATGCGTAATTCGGAATGCGGAATTGGGATGGTCGACTGGTGTGCGTTTGATTAACGTGTGGGTGGGATGGTGATGCAGGTGCCCGCCGTGAAGTCGGAGGGAGCCAGGCAGGGATTGGCGCGCAGCAGCGCACCCACGGAGAGGTTCCATTGCAGCGAAATGGTCTCCAGGGTCTCGTCCTGGGTGAGGGTGTGGGTGGTGGCGGTGGGGCAGGGCTGATTCTGCTGGGGAACGCACAGCACCTGGCCGGGGGTCAGCGCTTCCAGGTCGGTGTTGGGGTTGGCCAGCTCGAGGGTGTGGCGGTTCAGGTCGGCGCTGAGCTGGATATCCGAAATGGTCTCGCCCTCGCCCACGGTGCGACGGTCGGCCTCGGGACAAACGGCGATGTCGTCGTCCATGATGCCGTCCTCCGGCGCGGCGGGCTGATCCAGGCTGTCCTCGGCGTCGGGTTCCGCGGGGGTAGGTGTGGCCTCCGGCGCAGGGGTGATGAGGGGCGGCTGGGGTGCGTCGTCCTCCTCCATGGGGATGCACAGCACGTCGCCCACCATCAGGCGGGCTGGGTTGATGTCCGCATTGGCCTCCAGCAGGTCGCGCAGGGGTACGCCCAGGCGATGGGCAATGAGGTAAAAGCTGTCGCCCCGGCGGACGGTGTATTCGTAGCCGCAAACCTTGTCCTGGGGCGCACGGGTGGTGGTATCGGTCATGGTGGATGCTCCTTTCTTTGCAGGTGCTGGTGGAGCATATGCAGGGAAGGGCGGGGATAGACGCAGAAAAGGGACTGCATGGTGCAGTCCCTTCAATCATTCTTCGCGGGTCTTGATGCCCACGTAAACGGTTTTCTGCTTGGGTTCATAGCGGTCGGTGTACATATGGATGCGCTCGGTCTCCACGCCGTCCACATATTTCACCGTCCAGCTGTCCACCACATAGCCTTCGGCGGCCTCCTGGTAGACGTGCTCCTCGTCGGTGTAGGTGACGTAGGTCTCCTTCTTGTCCCGGATGGTTTTGGTTTCCTCCGGGGGCTGAAGCACTTCGGTGGTGGCGGCCTCCAGCTTATAGGCAACATTGCCCATGTCCTCGCCGTAGATGGACACCTTGGCCACCCAGCGCTTGCGGTTGTCCGGGTCGGTCTGCACGGCGGAGACGATGTAGATGGGGTAGTTGGTGTTGTTCTTGAAGGCGAAGTCGATCTTGCGGTTCTTGCTCCAGAACACGGTGGCGTCCAGACCCATATCGGTGTAGTTCACCGGCAGGGAATGCTGCTCGCGCTTGGTGATCTGCATACCGGCGTTCACAGCGGCCTGATAAACGGTGCTGCTGGCCTGGCACACGCCGCCGCCGATGCCCATGGTCTGCTCACCATAGGCGTACTCGATGGCCTCGTAGAAGCCATTCTCCACGCTGCGCTCACCCACGATGCCGTTGAAGCTGAACTGCTCGCCGGGCTTGATGATGGTGCCGCTGATGAGCTGGAAGGCACGGCGGATGTTGTTGGTGCGGTTTTCGGTGCTGCGGGTGGATATCTTGGTGCTGGCGCTGGCGCGCAGGGTGACCAGCTTTTGCAGATCGGCCACGGTGACCTGGGGCTGGATGATATCCGGCTCGATCTCGATGCTGCCGCTCTCCAGGGTGGAGACCATCTGGTAGATCTTCTGCTTGATGGGATCGGTGTCCAGGCTGCGGCCAACCACCTCCTCACGGAAGGTGAAGGGGTTTGTGGTGTTCTGGGGATTGAACTCGATCAGCGCGGCGTCCTGGGGGGCGCGGTAGACCTTGGTGCGGATCTCGGCAAGCACATTGTCCACCACGGAGGTATCGCCGCTGGGCAGGGCAGAGTAAGCATGATAGGGGGTCTCGGCCAGGGCTTCCATGGCGGCCAGGCGCTGGTGGGTGTCACCGGTGTGACCCTGGCTCCAGGCCTGGTTCAGCTGCTCGTACACATCCACCTTCATGCCCAGCTGGCTGGCGTTCAGCTCGGTGACCAGCTGCCCCTGATAGGTCAGCTTCACCGACCAGGCGTTGTTGCGCTGCTGCGCCTTGGCGGTCACGGCGTTGGCGGCCTCCTGCTGGGTCATGCCGCCCAGATGGATGCCGTCCACATACACGTTCTGGCAGAACACATTGTCGAAGGAGGCCACGTAGTCCTTTATCTGCTGCTCCTCATGGGCGTTTTTGCCCAGAATGCCAGCAACCACCAGGCCCGCCAGCACGATGAGGATGAGCATGATGAGCTTCCAGTTCACGCCGGGCTTCTTCGACCCGGAGCCTCCCTTGGGCTGCTGCTGCGGGGGCTGATAGCCCCGGGGGTTGCTGCCTGGCTGCATCTGGGCGTGGTTCCATTGCCCGGTGGGCTGCTGGGGATGATAGCCCCGGCCGTAGCTTTGCTGCTGGGGCGGCGCCTGCCAGGCTTGCTGATAGCCCTGGGGCGGCATCTGCTGCGCCTGGGGCGGGATGCCCTGGCGGGGCTGGTAGCCCGGCTGGGGTGCTGCACTTTGCTGATACACAGGCTGCTGCCAGCCCTGGACGGAAGACGGCTGACTTTCCTGGGCATAGCGGTCGCTGCGGCGACGGCGTTCCTGGGGCTGCTGGGGCGTATAGCCATGATTGGGGTACATCGTCTTCCTCCTTTCCATCAAATTGACGGATCATCATACGTATTTTTTCATATTTCGGCAAATTTTTCTTTTTGCAGGGCGTCCATCAGGCGATCCATGTCCTGCTGGGCGTTCGTCCACTCCGGGCAGATGCATCCCGGCGCGCCGTGGCCATCGCCATCCTTGTGGAAGTCGCTGCCGCCGGTCACCAACAGTCCCATGCTGCGCACCATGTGTTCCAGGGCGGCGGTGCGTCCCAGCAGGGTAGGGTGGTAGACCTCCACGCCCATGAGACCCTGGGTCTGCCAATGGGCGATCAGCGTGCGCAGGGTGAGGTCGTCCTTGCAAAGCAGGGCGGGGTGCGCCAGCACGGGCACAAAGCCGCTGCGGCGCATCAGGGGGAGTGCCTCGGCCATGGAGAGCCGCTCTCCGGCGGCATAGGCGGGCTTGCCTTCGCCAAGGTATTTGTCAAAGGCTTCCTGCAAGGAGATCACATAGCCCTGCTCCAATAGCGCCCGGGCGATGTGCGCCCTGCCCAGCGTGCCGGAATAGCCGGAGGTCATGGCGTGCCAGTTGAGGGGCATGCCCATGCTGGCCAGGCGGCTGACCATGGTCTGGGCGCGGGTGAGGCGCTTGGCGGCCAGGTCGGCCACGGTGCGGCGCAGCTCCGGGGCGGCGGCGAGGCCGTAGCCCAGCAGGTGCAGGCCGTGCATGTCCTTCAGGCTCAGCTCCACGCCGGGGATCACCGGGATGGCCGTGCTGACGCCCTGCAGGGTATCGATGCCCGCAAAGGTATCATGGTCGGTGATGGCCATGGCGGTCACGCCGGTAGACGCGGCGCGCTCCACCAACTGCGCGGGCGTCAGTACGCCATCGCTGTAGGTGGAGTGCATGTGAAGATCAGGTTTCATCATGGTGTTCATCGGTGGGTTCCTGGGGAAGTTCCACGGCGGGTTCCTCTGCGGCTTCCTCCTGGGGAACTTCCGCTTCGGCCTGGGGCTTGATGTCGTCCTCGATCACGGGCACCACGCCGGTTTCCATCAGGCCGGCAAACTCAGCACGGCTGAGGGTATCCTGCGCCAGCAGGGCTTCCACCAGCTGGTCGAAGCGCTCGCGGTTGTCGTCGATGGCCTTCAGGGCCATGGCATAGCCCTCGTCCAGCAGGCGGCGGACTTCCTGGTCGATCTTGGCGGCCACTTCCTCGGAATAGCCGCGGCTCTGGCCGAATTCCATGCCCACGAACACTTCCTGGTCGCTGTCCAGGTACACCGGGCCGATCTCGCTGCTCATGCCGAACTGGGTCACCATGCGGCGGCACAGCTCGGTGGCGTGCTTCAAATCGCTGGTGGCGCCGGTGGAGAACTCGCCCAGGCCGCGTTCCTCGGCGGCGTGGCCGCCCAGGGTCATGGCGATGCGAGCCATCAGCTGGCTCTGGGTCATCAGGTCGTTTTCCTCACCGGGGAGGGAGAGGGTGTGGCCAGCAGCCTGGCCGCGGGGCACGATGGTGACCAGATGCACATCATCGGCACCGGGGGTGAAGTGCCCCACCACCGCGTGGCCGGACTCGTGAATGGCCACCATGCGGCGGTCACGCTCGGAGACCTTGTGGCTGCGCTTCTCGGGACCCATCTGCACACGGGCGATGGCGTCGATCAGCAGCTGCTGGGTGATTTCCTTCTTGCGGGCGCGGGCAGCCAGGATGGCGGCCTCGTTCATCATGTTTTCCAGCTCAGCGCCGGTGGCATAGGGAACACGCTTGGCAATGTTGCGCAGGTCGATGTCCTTGCTGAGGGGCTTGCCGCGGGAATGCACCTTCAGGATAGCCACGCGGCCATCCAGGTCGGGATAATTCACGGTGACCTGACGGTCGAAGCGGCCGGGGCGCAGCAGGGCGGGGTCGAGGATGTCGCGGCGGTTGGTGGCAGCCATGACGATCACGCCCTCGTTGATGGCGAAGCCGTCCATTTCCACCAGCAGCTGGTTCAGGGTCTGCTCGCGCTCGTCGTGGCCGCCGCCCAGACCGGCACCACGGTGACGGCCAACGGCGTCGATCTCGTCGATAAACACGATGGCGGGAGCGGCCTTCTTGGCCTGGTCGAACAGGTCGCGGACGCGGCTGGCGCCAACGCCGACAAACATTTCAACAAAGTCGGAACCGGAAATGGAGAAGAAGGGCACACCGGCCTCGCCAGCCACGGCCTTGGCCAGCAGGGTTTTACCCGTGCCGGGAGGACCCACCAGCAGCACGCCCTTGGGGATGCGGGCGCCCAGTTCGGTATAATTCTTGGGGTTGCGCAGGAAATCGACCATCTCCTGCAATTCTTCCTTTTCCTCGTCAGCACCGGCCACGTCGGCAAAGGTGATTTTGTTCTTGGCAGGATCCTGCATGCGGGCACGGCTGCGGCCAAAGTTCATCACCTTGCTGTTGCCGCCGCCCTGGCTGCGCATCATCAGGAACCAGAACACCAGGAACAGCGCCGTGATGATCAGGAAGGGGAGGAAATCGTACCACCAGGGGATGGTCACGGGGGCGCGATACTCCACGGTGAAGCTCAGGTCGCTCACGGAGACCTCGTCCAGGGGCTTGCCCTGCTTGGTGGCTTCCATCTGGCGCACGGTTTCGATAAAGTCATCGCCGATGGTGGTTTCAAAGTCGTAATTCTTGTCGGGGAAATCCACAGCGGCTACCTTGGTGGTGTTGGTAAGACCCACCAGGGTGTTGTTGCGGATCGCCACGCGAGCCACGCCGCCATCCTCGATCATCTGCAGCAGCTGGGGATACTCGATGCGCTTGCTGGCAGGCGTACCCAGAGCGCCGTTGAGCAGAATGGCGATCAATAGAAAGGTGCCGATCCATACAACGATGCTCAGCAATCCTTTGGGAGATTTCTTCAAAGCCGGATCCTCCTTCGGTGGAAATAAATAACTTGTATATTATACCATGGTTCACTATTGAATTGCAAATGTACGGGGACGATTATTCGCCGCCGTAGATGCGGGGATGCAGCACGCCGATATCCGGGATGTTGCGGTACTTTTCGTCGTAGTCCAGGCCATAGCCCACCACGAATTCATCCGGGATCTCAAAGCAGAAATAGTCCGCCTTCAGCTCCACACGGCGGCGGGCGGGCTTATCCAGCAGGGTCACGATCTTGATGGAGGTCGCACCGCGGTCGGCCAGCATCTTTTTCAGGTAGGACAGCGTCATGCCGGAGTCCACGATGTCCTCCACGATCAGCACGTCCTGGCCAACGATGTCGCGATCCAAATCCTTCAGCACCTTCACCACGCCGGTGGTTTTGGTGGCGCTGCCGTAGCTGGACACGGCCATGAAATCCGTGCGCAGGGGCAGGTCGATCTCGCGGATCAGGTCGCTGTAGAACACCACAGCACCCTTCAAAATGCCGATCACCACAGGGGACTTGCCCTGATAATCAGCGGTGATCTGCTGTCCCATCTTCTTCACCGCAGCCTGAATCTCTTCCCGGGTCACCAGCACCTTGGACAGATCGCCATACAGCTTCGCATCCCGTTCCATGTGGTTGTTCCTCCTCATTTCTGCGCCCAGGGCATTTCGCCCACCCAGCGCACCATTACTTGTTCATTTGTGTCGTCCTTGGGTGGCACATCACCTGCGCCCACGCCGGAAACCAGCAGCACCTCGCTGCCCCGGCACAGGAGCGGCACGCTGTCCCGGAAGGGGGCGTCCACCCGCTTGTTGATGAAATAGTCCTGCAGGGATTGTCGGCCACGCTGGCCGAAGGGTCTGATCCAGTCGCCGGTCTGCCGGGTGCGGATGGTGCATGCCTCCAGCAGCGCCTTGGGCAGCGCCTGCTGATGGCGGCCATCGCCGGGGACATCGGCTTGCTCTGTGAACTGTGCGGTCACCGGGGGATAAGCCACGGGCTTGCCCAGCAGATGCAGGTGCGTCCAGCCGCGGTAGCCGTGGCAGTTGCCGGGAAGGTTGCATTGGCTGCCGGCAGGTGCATCCACCAAGGCGGCCAGCGCCGCTGTCTGCTGGTGGGTCAGCCCGCGCTGATCAGCTGGTTCTTCAGCATATTGCAGCCACCACAGCCGCAGCACCCGGTTCACCAGGGCGGCGGACAGCTGGCGCAGGGCACTCAGCGGCAGATAGCTGCGCTTGCCATGCTGCTGCAAAAAGGTTTGGGCAGATTGCGTCAGCGCCGCATCGTCCTCCCAGAGAAGAGAGGCGGTGGTGGCGATGCGCTGGGTCGCGCCGGGGGCGAGCTGCTCCATCAGGGGCAGCAGCTGGTGGCGCAGGGCGTTGCGCAGGTAGCGGGGATCCTGGTTGGAGGCGTCCTCCCGCCAGGGGATGTTGGCCTGCGTGAGGATCTCCCGCAGCTCCTGCCGGGAATAGTTCAGCAGCGGGCGAATGACCCGCACGCCCAGCACTTCGCTGTCGGCGGCCATGGCGCTCAGCCCGGTGAGGCCTGCGCCCCGCAAAAGGTGGAGCAGCAGGGTCTCGGCCTGATCATCCCGGTGGTGTGCCAGGGCAATGGCCTCGGCCTGATGCTCTTCCATGGCCTGGCGGTAGAAGCCATAGCGTGCCTGCCGCGCCCAGTCCTCGCCAGGGTTCTCCGGCGGCTGGGCACGATAGACCAAGAGGGGCAGCTGCCAGCGCTGGCAGATATCCCGCACGAAGGCCTCGTCGGCATCGGATGCCTCGCCCCGCAGGCCATGGTTGACATGAACAGCGCACAGGTCGAGGGCATCCTGCTGGTGCAGCAGGTGGCACAGCGCCATGGAGTCCGCCCCGCCGGACAGGCCGATGAGCAGGCGGCGGGGGAGCTTCATCTTAATAGACACGGAGGGGAGCGCCGCACTCGGCACAGGGGGTGAGCTTGGCATAGTCGCCCTCGTTGATCTGGCTGAAGGTGAACTGACCGTCAAAGGGCAGCCACTTGGGCGCGGTGGAGGTGCAGTTCTGGTCGATGTGGTAGTAGGAGCCGCCGCCGGACTTGTTCCAATACAGCACCGTGTCGGCCGAGCCTTCCACCGGGGCGGGCGGAGGTTCGGGGGTGATGTTGATGGTCACGGCTGCGGTGGTCTCCACCACGTTGGATTCCAGGGACTCGGGATCCACATACCACACGCCGTCTTCCTTCTTCATGATGACCTGGAAGCGGTATTTTTGAGGATCCTGGCCGTTGCGCTTGTTGATATCGGCCACCACGGTCACGGTGCGGGCGGTGTCGTTCTCCGTGCCGGAGATCTTTTCTACCTCATACTCCACGGGGATGCGGTTTTGCAGGATGGAGAACAGCGCCTTGGGCGGTTCCTCCACGCTGCGCTGCCAGCTGGGCGCGCACAGGGTGATCATGTTGTCCTGGTTGTTTACCGACCAGAAGTAGAAGAAGGACTTCAGCTGCTCCACCGCCTGGCTGTTCAGGCCGGTATCGGGGGCGGTGGTGGGAACAGCGGCGGGGATATCGGTGGTCCAGGTGCCAAGAACATTGCTGGTATTGCTGTCCGTGGTCTGGTTGGTCACGCTGGAGGTGGACTGCTGACTGGTGACCTGGTTGCCCGAATTGGCAGGATTTTGAGTGTCAGCAGTACTATCTAAAGGGGGCGTGCCGGTGAGGGCGCTGACCAGCGCCACGATCGCCAGCGCACCATAGACCCCGGTGAAGGTCAGGCGCACATTGGAGGCCACCACGGGCTTCACCCACAGGAAGGCCACGGCAGCCACAGCCAGCACAACGAAGATCCACTTCAGCACCGGCAGACCGGGGAACACCAGGCCGAGGATGAACAGCACCGGCAAAAGGCCGCACAGCACCACCATGGCCACGGTTTCCAGCTTGATGGCGGGCTTGCGGATGCCCTGCTGGCGCGGCACCGGCTGGGTGTAGCCATAGCCCTGGGGCTGGCCGCCCTGGGGATACTGGTAACCCTGCTGGTAGGGGGACTGGCTCTGCTGGGTAATGGGCTGATAGCCGGGGCGCTGCTGGTAGTTCTGGGGATAATTCTGCTGGGTGTAGCCAAAGGGCTGCTGCTGGGGGTAACCCTGCTGATAGCCCCGCTGGGCAGGTTGCTGCTGGGGGTAGCCCTGGGGCATATTCTGCTGGTAGGGCTGCTGATACGCCTGCTGGCCAAAGCCGGGCTGATAACCCTGCTGGGGCTGATAGCTCTGCTGCTGATAGCCCTGGGGCTGCTGCTGGGCATAGCCCTGCTGGTAGTTGCCCCGGGGCTGATAGCCAGTTTGCTGGGGCTGCTGGGGGTAGCCATTCTGCGGCTGCCCCTGCTGACCCCAGAGAGGCGTATTTCCGTAGTTTGGACGGCCGTTATTCATCCGTATACCTTCACCTTTCTGCCGCTTTGCAGGGCGGCATCCTTCATCCTTCAAGCACATCCATGCTGAAAAAAAGCGTCGTTAACAGGAATGGCTTCACGCCATACATCCATTAGTATAACACAGTTTCCTGCCTTGTAAACAGGCTTTTCGTAAAAATATGCCTATTCTGCGCCGGTGAGGGACGCACGCCACCACCCCCGGAGAGGTGTCGGAGAGGCCACAGCCTCTCTGACTCTCATCGTATCCGGCGGCTTTGCCGCCGGGGCGGGTCGTTTTTCGCTCTGCGAAAAACATTCCTTACAGATTTGGACGGCCGGGAGCGCAGCGACCAGTCCAAATCTGCCAAAAACTCAAAAAGATGGATCCTTCAGGATCCATCTTTTTGAAAGCCGTTAGGCTTTCCCATTGCAGCCCAGAACGTTCACGATCTTGTGGGTGACCATGTCCTTCACAGCCTGACGGGCGGGCTTCAGCCACTGACGGGGATCGAAGTGATCCGGATGCTCCGCCATGTACTTGCGGACGGAAGCGGTCATGGCCAGACGAATGTCGGAGTCGATGTTGATCTTGCACACGGCCAGCTTGGCAGCCTGAGCCAGCTGCTCCTCGGGGATGCCGATGGCGCCGGGCATGTTGCCGCCGAACTTGTTGATCTCCTCAACGAAGTTCTGGGGCACAGAGGAAGCGCCGTGCAGCACGATGGGGAAGCCGGGCAGACGCTTGGCGCACTCTTCCAGCACGTCGAAGCGGAGCTGGGGCTTGGTGCCGGGCTTGAACTTGTAAGCGCCGTGAGAGGTGCCGATGGCGATGGCCAGGGAGTCGCAGCCAGTCTTGGAGACGAACTCTTCCACCTCTTCGGGACGGGTGAACATTTCCTTGCCAGCCTCGACGACCACTTCGTCTTCCACGCCAGCCAGGGTGCCCAGCTCGGCCTCGACCACAGCGCCGTGATCGTGAGCATACTCAACGACCTTGCGGGTCAGCTCGATGTTCTCGGCAAAGGGCTTGGAGGAAGCGTCGATCATGACGGAGGTGAAGCCGCCATCGATGCAGGACTTGCACAGCTCGAAGCTGTCGCCATGATCCAGGTGCAGAGCGATCGGGATATCGTTCTCCTGGGCGGCGGCCTCCACCAGCTTCACCAGGTAGGTGTGGTTGGCGTAGGAGCGGGCGCCCTTGGACACCTGCAGGATCACGGGAGCCTTCAGCTCGCCGGCAGCCTCGGTGATGCCCTGGATGATCTCCATGTTGTTGACGTTGAAAGCGCCGACGGCATAGCCGCCTTCGTAAGCCTTCTTGAACATTTCCTTCGTAGTAACAATCGCCATTGGAAAAAACCCTCCTTTGCGAATTCTCCACCATTATAGCACAACTCTTGGCGGATGAAAAGAGGTTTGCGAATTCTTTCACAAAATCCGCAAGAAAGTTGGCAAGGGATGATGGGAGGAAATGGGGCATGGGTGTCGAATAGGGATGAATAAGATGGTTGCGAGAGAACAAGGAGGGATACATATGGCAGAGAACAAGATGGGCGAGGCTCGGTTTTCCCTGCTGCTGCATGGTGACGAACTGGCCATGGAGCAGATCGAGGCCGCGCTGGAATTGCAGGCCACCCGCACGCTGCGCAAGGGTGATGTGATCAACCGCCTGCCGCTGATCGAGGCCAGCGCGGATGAATGGACGCACAGCATTTCGCTGACGGCGCCCGAGAGCGCCGATGCCGGACTGAACCAGCTGCTGGCACACCTGACTGCGCGCAAGGCTGTGCTGGCGCAGCTGCAGGAGAAATATAATGTGGAACTGCGGCTGTACGTGCAATCCGACTATGCACAGATGACCTACAGCCTGATGCCGGAAACGCTGGCGAAGCTGGCTGAGCTGGCGCTGCCCTTAAGTATTTCCAGCCTGAGCTGGGGAGAATTTGCGCTGTAAGCGCTCCCTAAAATGGCGGAGCCATTTTAGGGAATAGGCACTCCGTCACTGTGAGCGGCGCAAGCGCCGCTCACGGCCGTTCCTCCGTGTAAGGAATGTTTCCGGCAGAGCCGGAAACGCCCCGCCCCGGCGGCAAAGCCGCCGGATACGATTACAGTCCTGCGGACGGCTGAGTTAGATGTACCGGGAGCATGAAAAAGCAGCTTGCTGAGGCAAGCTGCTTTTTGAATTCGGAATGCGGAATGCGGAATTCGGAATTAAGTTTGTGGCACGGGCGGGCGATCGCAGATCGCCCCTACAGTTGCACAGCCAGGTGTGGCGTCGATGCAAGTGGCAGAACCACTCCCTCAGTCAGCCGCAAGCGGCTGCCAGCTATCCGCAACCTCAATCGGCGCGAGCAAGCTCGCTTGTTTCGGTTGATTCGCTCAGCTCGCTTTTTGTCGCCACTGGCGACGCTCGCATCGCTCACCTCGGGGAGGGAGCCTTTTGGCGTGCAAAACCAAACAGTCCCTGCGTCGCGGCGCGACCGTATTCGCGGCGTGACCCCTGCTCGGAGACCACCCAGCATCGCCATCCCCGCATGGGTTTCGAAAGGGTGAGCGATGCGAGCGCCGCCAGTGGCGGAAGCAGCGAGCTGAGCGAATCAACCGAAACGAGCAATCGAGCGGCAGCGAGAGTGCGACGATTGAGGTTGCGGATCGAAGACCCTTCGTGGGGATCCCTAAGGGGCAAAGCCCCTTAGGCGGGCTTCAATCGGTAACCCAGCTTGTAGACGGTTTCGATGCAGGAGGGGCCGATTTTGCGGCGGAGGCGCTGGATGTGGACATCTACGGTGCGGGTCTCGCCCACGGTTTGGTAGCCCCAGGCGGTGCGCAGGAGCTGCTCGCGGGTGAGGGCGGCATCGGGGGAGAGCATCAGCGCGTGGAGCAGGGCAAACTCCTGGGCGGTGAGATACAGCTCCTGGCCGTCCTTGGTGACCTGGCGGCGGCGGGTGTCCATTTGCAGGCTGCCCAGGGTGAGCAGCTGACCGCTGGCCTGGGTCAGGTTGGCTATGGCGGACAGCAGGGCGTGGCCGTCGAAGGGCGTGGACAGCACGGCGCATTCGGCGGGGTACATGGCGCGCAGGTGCTCCGCGTTGCCCTCGTCGCTGGTGATGAACAGCACAGGCCACTCGCGGTCGCTCAGGGCGCGGAGGAAGGCAAAGCTGTCCTTCCAGGGCAGGCGTGCGTTGAGAATCGTCAGCACATGGTCGCTGGCTTCCAGCGTGGCCAGGCCGTCGGCGATGGTTTGCGATAGGGTGCAGGTGTGGCCTGCACGGGTCAATGTGTCACACATTTTCATGCCCAAGCGCAGCTCGGGTTCCATAATCAGTATTTCAGCCATGAGTATCACCTCATCCATTCAACGATAGCTGAGGTGCTTTTCTTCCCGCTGATGTAAATTTGCGCAAATTGACAGGAAATGGTGGGCATGGTATACTGCATACAGAAACAAAAAGGAGGAATTGCGCGATGAAATGCCCCTATTGTAATGAAGAAATGAAGCACGGCAAGTTGACCGGCGATGGCCGCAGCGGGGTGCGCTTTGATCAGGAGGGCGTGAAGCTGAGCTGGAGCGAAAAGTTTGTCGGTGTAGGTTATGTGAAGACGAACAATGACTCCGGGGCGAACTTCTGGAAGTGGAGGTTCGAGCTGGAGGGCGACTATTGCGAAAAGTGCAGGAAGATCATCCTGGACGCCGTGGTGGAAAAGTGAGTGGTGATGAAATGCGACTGACCTATGAGCAGGCAACAGCCGCCGATGCGGAAAGCATTTTTGCCATGTGCAAGGCGCTGATCGACCAGTATGAGGACGTGGACAGCATCGACTATGATAAGGTGCTGCAATGGGTGCGCAGGAAGATCGGAGCGCAGATCGGCGAGTATCAGCGGGTGCTGATGGACGATGCGCTGGCTGGGTATGTGCATTTCCACCCGGATGGCGACAGGATGGAGATCGACGACCTGTACATTCTGCCGGAATACCGGGGGCAGGGCATCGGCACAGCGGTGGTGGAGAAGTGCTGCGCGGAAACGGAGAAGCCGGTGTATCTGTATGTGTTCCGGCGCAATGAGGGCGCGGTGCGGCTGTACCAGCGGCTGGGGTTTGAGATCGTGCAGGAGGTTGGGAGCAGCAGGTATATCATGCAGAGAGGGTAGGAGAGAAGAAGCAGAACCAAAGCAATTTGGCGAGGAATGTGGTCATATGAAAATCTGTCAGATTCAAATATTGAAAGAAATACTTCTGGTTGCGGGCATAGTCACAATGTTATGTACTGATCTCTATAAGCCACTACTGTTGATTGGTAGTGTCCTTGTTTGCTTCGGTCTTGTGATTCATTTTCGGTATAATAAGTGTCCGCATTGCGGCAAAGAATTAGGTAGAGATATTGCGGCATATTGCCAACATTGTGGGAAAAAGTTGAATTGACAAACGATGATTGGATTTTCCGCAAAGTAACAAAACGCCAGACTGCTTGTACAGCCTGGCGGTTGTTTTGTTTATTCACAATCGAAGATGGCCTTCTTCTCGATCAGCGCGCCGTATTCATCCTTCCAGCGGTGATGGGCGTCGCAGTCGTCGTAGAGAGGCAGGGCGGCCTCATCCATGGTGATGCGGATGAGCAGGTCGTAGCGGTTGGGGCGGTCGATCACATTGGGGATGACCTCTACCTGCTGCACGCCGGGAACCTCCAGGCAGGGGGCAAACACGGCTTCCACCTCCCGCAGGCGGGCGGGGACATCGGCGGGGCGTTCCTTCCACTTGACTAAGATGTGATGCTGCATGGTGCTGCTCCTTTAATAGATGTCGGGCATGGCGATCTGCAGCGGCGGCTCCAGCATATCCTCCAGGAAGAGCTGCAGGAACTTGTAGCTGTTCTCGTCGTTGCCATTGGTGGCGGTGATGGACAGGTAGGTATCGCTGTAGGTATAGGCATAGGCGGCCAGGCCGGGGAACTTCTCCATGGGGATGCCGTAGAGGTGCTTCTCGCCGGAGTCAGCCTCGGTGCGCCAGCCGCGATCCAGGTCGATGCCAGCCTCCTCCAGCGTTTCCACCAGGCCGGGAATGTTCTCCAGGGGCAGGAAGGCACCCTGGGAGGCATAATCCTGGAAGTAATCCTTGGGCAGCATGTACAGGTGGCCTTCGCCCACGGCGATGTAGGTGGCCAGCTGCATGGGAGTGTAGGTATCGTCCACCAGCAGGAAGGCGCTGTCCATTTCCTCCATGTCGGACATTTCGGTGGTGCGAATGTCCTCCATGTAGGCGTCCATCAGCTCCTCCTCGCCAACGCCGAAGATGAACAGGTCGATCTTCTTATCCGCCGGGGGACGGTATTCGGTAACGGTATAGGTGAGGTTCCAGCCGAAAATGGCCAGCGCAGCCAGCAGAACATACTTCCACCAGGAATAGGTGAAGTGCTGGCGGATGGCCTTGATGGTGATGGGGGTCTTCATGGGCAGCCCTTCCTTGCGTAGAATCTTACGGATAACAGTATAGCGCCAAATTATGAAGCGCCTGTGAACAAGGGGAAAACATAACGTTACTATTGTAAGGGATGGCGGGGGATTTGTCCAGAAAAAATCGTTCCTGACTCAACGAATCAGGAACGATGGGAAACTGGATTATTCTTCTTCCTTCTTGCCCAGGGGCTTCATGGTGGGGAAGAGCAGCACATCGCGGATGCTGTCGGAATTGGTGAGCAGCATTACGAAGCGGTCGAAGCCGAAGCCCAGGCCGCCCGTGGGCGGCATGCCGTGAGGGGCCTACGGCCCCTCTAAATGGGCGATTTTCCAGCCGTTTTCGGCAAGTTCAAGCGAAATGTCGTCGAATCCCGCTTCTTATCGCTTGATGCTGCTTTTTTCGGTCAATCCGTTCCGTTCGGTGCAATGGAGGCGAAAACCCTTGTAAATCAAGGGCTTTACGACGAAATTGGCGTATTTTTGGCGTACGATTGGCGTACGGTTCAGCCCTCCAAAGCTCCCTTCCAATGAGCCTCAAATTCTTCAAAAGCTGACTTCTTCAAGTCTCTTGTTGCGTCCGCATAGATGTTGAGGGTGGTTGATACATCGGCATGACCCAGCGCATCTTGAATCACCTTCACATTCACACCAGCTTCACACATTCTTGTGGTGAATGTATGTCGCAGACTGTGACAGCTAAAATGCGGCAACAACACAGGATTGTGCTTCTTTTTCAGAAACACTTCGTCGTTACAGTCTCGGATGATCCTTCGTAATGCTTTGTTGAGCGTACCTTGATGCTGCGGCTGTCCAAAGCGATTGACGAAGATGAAATCCGTGTAACCATCGATTGTGGCCTCGCAGCGAATACCATTTTCAGCCTGATAACGCTGTTCTTCCAGAAATGCGTCCTTCACAAAGCCCAGCATGGGAATTTGTCGGATGCCATTTGCGGTTTTCGGTGTGTGGATGTTGCAGTAACATCCATTCTCCGCATGGCGATAGTACACAAGCGTATGGTTTATGTCTATCATACCGTTGTCAAGGTCAATGTCACACCATCGAAGCCCAACCGCTTCCCCCACACGCATTCCAGTACCGATCATGATTGCAAAGACAGGATACCAATGCCGATTCTGCGGAGTGCGTTTCAGATAATTCAGAAACAAGTCCTGTTCCGCTTTCGTCAACGCCCGACGCTTCTCACCTCTCAACGCCTGATTCTGTTTCAACTCTTTCAGCACATTGTCGGATGGATTACGGCGGATGTAGTTATCATCCACGGCCATTTCCAACACCTGATGCAGAACAGTATGTACGCAGTCTATGGTTGAGATTGCAAGCCCACGTTCATCAGCCAATGTATTGTAAAATCGCTTCACATCTGACTTGACCAGCGTTGATATTCGCCGCTTGCCAAGAGAAGGGGCCACGAATTGCAAATACATGTACTGATAATTCTGGAAAGTGTTATCCTTCAATCCACGTTTGAGCTGCTTCCACAAATCAAACATTTCATTGACGGTAACAAATCGCGCCTCGGTTTTGATCTTATCGCATTGATCCTTCGTTATGCTTTCCTCTTTTGCACGGAGTTCATCAAGCGTGGAAGCATAAACGGAATGGCGTTTGCCGTTTGCGTCAGTCCAGCGGTATTCATAACCGCCATTACCGCGAAGAGATTCACCTTTTCGCAAAGATGATCCGTTTTTCTTGTTGCGGGGAGAAGATTGTAATTCGGTCATTCCTTTTCCTTTCGGAAATGAAGAACCATTTACCAGTGATATAATACCACAAAATGTCTCGGTTAGCAAGAATCCGATACATGGAATGCGAACATATCGGCTCTTCAAATGTGGCAATAATGTGTGAATACAAGAGTAGAACGATCACGGTAACGGAAAACGTCCCTCCACCGCTACGCGGAGTGCAGCCACGCCTCCGCCTCTGTTTTTTTGTTCCCACTTCATATAACCCTCCGCTTCCAGCACGAATTTTCGCCTCGCGTTCGCATGACAACGCAAATTTTGCCCTGCGAAGTCCTCATTTTCAAGAGCCATACAAACCACAGGGCGAATTGCCTCCACCGTAACCCTTTGCCGCTCTCGTCAGACGGAGTGCTTGCCGTCACAGGCATTATCAGTCGCCCCACAATGCCCGTTTTTTGAAAATGACCAAAAATTTTGGTATAATTTATATATAAGGAATGAGGAAAGGAAAAATCCAGAACCGTTCCTATGAATCAAGAGTGAGAAAAAGGAGATTTATATAAACTATGCCAAGATCATGCGAAAATCAGAAAAGCATTTGTATTCACAAGCCACGCGTAGAGGCAAATTTCTTGCAGATCGCCAATGAGGATTGGATGCAAGCCAATAAAACGCTCAAACCTTTTGGATTGCAGCTCTATTTATACCTCGCCGCGAACAATAACGAATATCAATTTGCGTTGTCCCCTGCGGCTGCCGAAGAGTACGCTGGAATAAAAAGCACAACCTTCCACAAGTATTTGCGCCTGTTGGAGATCGAGGGTTATCTCGTCTGGCGAAAAGGAAACCTCTTTGATTTTTACACATCGCCCCGCGAACCGAAAGACAGAACGCATCCCGATGAACACTTTGAAGGAATCACGTTTGAGGAAACATCTTCCGTCCCGCGAGGCGAAGACCCTATATCGGATGGCGAAGTTTCAGAATCCGTCTCGCGAAGTGTAACTTCGCCTGACGAATTGCCCTTATCGTCCCGCGATTCACTTACTTCGCCACCCGATAAAGAAATAGATAATAGAAAAATAGATAAGGATAGAGAAGAACGGATAGATAATATAGATGCGGGGACACCCCGCACCCCGGCTGCGCCCGATGCTGGCGCATCGGGCTTGCCATCAAAAGCAGAGGTTGAGTGTAGCAGGATTTCCACGCAGCCGCCAAAGAGAAAACTATTTGCGTTCCTTGATGAAGATGAATTTGATTTCTAATCGCAGAGAGCGTCAAGATCTGCTCTTCATTTGCTACCACCGTAGGAGCAAGAGCAGAGCAACGTGAGCCTTTCCGAAAGAGTGTAGGGAAACAGCTTGAAAATGCCAGAAATCGGCTTACAGAGCCAATCAAAGGGCGGGAACGTATTGCAAAGCACAATCCGCAGCGCGAATGCCGCAGAACATTACTGCAATACGTTTCCTGCCCTTCTTCTTTGCTCTTGCATTGCTACCACCAGAAGAGCAAATCCGGCAAAGAATTGTCCCTCACGATCAAGAGGAAGCCGGATAAAAACGCGGCAAATTATACTGTGTTGGACACGGTTTGACAATTCATCTTTTGCATTCTCCATGAATCTGTGAAAGGAGAGTGGTTATGATCGCAAACATCGGAATCAGACTGTCCGCAGATGAAAAAGAGAACCTTGCGGCTATCGCGAAGCGGACAGACACCACCATTTCACAGATCATGCGGAGATTGATCCGCACATTTATTACAGCGCAGGGCGAAGAAGAAGCCGCTGCACGAAAGGAGCACGATTATGAATAGATTTGAACTTCGGAGCGGAGAGGCAGAACTCATCCGCCACCAAATGAATCTGCGGGCTGGTATGTAGAGCAACCCTTATCACGGTATGCACATCAAAGAGTTTTGTGATTACGCAGATGCTTTGGCAGAATCCACAGTAGAATACATTTTGAAGCAACTTCCTGCCCTCATCCGCAAAGAGCTGGACAAGAAAGAAGTCGAAATCAAGGTCGAAGAAAAAGCATATCAGACCGCAAAGAAAAAGGTCAATGAGTTTGCGGAAATACTTCGCAAAATGTGGCGATAAGGATCGTTTTCCGAAAACAAAATCACATTTAGCGGGAATGTATGCCAGGCAGGGGCCGGTTCGGGGTGCGAATAGTTTTTGCGCCCAAAAGATACCCCGGCATACGGCACACCGAACGCAAAAGGGACAGCAACCGCATGGCGAAATGCGGAGCTGTCCCGATTTTCTCATTTATGCATAAATCAGCAAATCTTTTCACCTGTTTTAGGATCAACAAAAGAAATCTCCAAACGCAAACCCAGCGCGTCCGCAATTTCCCGCAAATCTGTTTCGGTGAAATTGTCGCGCTTCATTTTGTTGTGCAAGTTCTGCGGCGAAATACCAATGCGCCGCGCAAGCTCTGATTCGGAAATATTCCCACGCTTGACCAATGCAATGCGAATAGGTTCAACCATACCCATGTTTATCACCTCTCTTGAGATTATACACGAAATAATTTTAGTAGTCAACTGAAAACAAAAATTTTTCACGAAAAAGTTCAAATACCTATTGACTTTTTGAACTAATTAGTGTAAAATAGTAACTGTAAAGAGGAAGTGACAAACTTCCAAGAATAAAGGAGGCAAACACAATGTCTAATCAGAGCATGGAAGTCAAGGTCAAGGAGCTGCTGGAACTCAAAAGGATGAAGGAAGAGCTGGAAGCGGAAATCGCCGCTGTGGAAGATGAAATTAAGAAGGTCATGGGCGATGAAGAAACCCTTTTCGCCGGAGCGTTCAAAGTATCGTGGAAAACCTTCACTTCTTCCCGTCTGGACAGCACGGCACTCAAAAAGGCGTTGCCGGAGATCGCCGCACAGTTCACGAAGCAGACCACGGCCCGCCGATTCAGCGTAAACTAAAAGCCGGAGCATCTACCACAACACTCCGGCGACACTCTCCCGACTAACGATCAAGAAAACCGGGGAGCAAGGATATTCTACCACACTTCCTTGCTCCCCACAAGCAAAGGAGCAAAGAAAATGGATATTTACGCAGAAGTTACCTCCCGAATCATGCAGCAGATGGAAACCGGCATCATTCCGTGGCGCAAACCGTGGATCGCAAGCGGCGCGGCAGTCTCCCACGCAACCGGCAAACCTTATTCCCTCTTGAATCAGATGCTCTTGGGCCGTCCCGGCGAATATGCCACATATGCGCAGATTCAAAAGGCTGGCGGCTATGTGAAGAAGGGCGAAAAGGCCAGCATGGTGGTTTTCTGGAAGTGGATTGAGCAAGAGGACGAAGAAACGGGCGAAGTTAAGGAGATTCCCTTCCTGCGCTATTACAACGTATTCCACATCGACCAATGCGAAGGGCTGACCGCACGATATGCAGCAGAAGTTCCCGCGAATCCTGCCACGGCAGACGAAACCGCCGACGAACTTGTTGCCGCCTATTGCTCCCGCGAAGGTGTGAAGCTGATCCACGAAGAGGGCGACCGTGCTTTCTACCGTCCGTCCACCGATTCCATCACCGTTCCCCATATGCGTCAGTTTTCCGCGACTGCTGAATATTACAGTACCCTCTTCCACGAAATGACCCACAGCACGGGCCACAAATCCCGCCTTGATCGTCTGGATCGCGTTGCGGCGTTCGGTTCGGAGGATTACAGCAAGGAAGAATTGATCGCAGAGATCGGCGCGGCAGCTCTGGTCAATCATACGGGCCTTGAAACGCCGGACAGCTTCCGCAATAACGCGGCATACATTCAGAACTGGCTGCAAGTGCTGAAAGATGATAAGCGGTTCATCGTTTCCGCTGCTGGCAAAGCTGAAAAGGCTGTGAACATGATCTTGGGGACGGCGGGTTGATCCCGCCTCCCCATATGGGAGGAATACCGATGAAGGGAACATATCTTTGGAACACAGGAAACGAAATCGCGGAAATTCGGCTGATCGTCGAAGGGGCGGTCACGTTGTACGAAGAGGATGCAAGCGGGATCAATAAAATGATGATGGATGCCGGGAATCTGATCGCCGCAGCCGGATTTGATACGATTGGCGAAGCGTTGTACGAATTGCGGACGCACATCCGCAACATGCAGGAAGCCCACACGAAAGAAGTTATTCGGGCCGTTGCGGAAGAAGCTGCCGCCGACCAATAAACTACATATGCCAGCCTCTTGATCGTCAGGAGGCTGGCAATAAAAACAATCGGTATCATTGACGGATTTTTCACCTTCAAAACGGGCCAGAAAACAGGCAAAATGGCCCGATTTCCGGCAAAGAAATCAAAAGGACGTTTTCGCTGACAGAGAGGGAATAACGATGGAGAAAATATATGGATTTGCACGTTGCAGCCTTGCAGAAGAAAAGGGACAGGATTTGAACAGACAGGTTCGTGAATTGAAAGCGGCAGGGGCCACGGAAATCATCACGGAACGCGAACACGGCGACGCAAAAGTGAAACCCCATCTGGATTTGCTCTTGCAGACCGCCGAAGAGGGCAGCACGCTCATATGCTGCGAAGTATCGCGACTGAGCCGATCCACGCAGCAGCTCTGCCAGATCGTGAACATCATCAAAGAAAAGCATATGCGGTTGATGATCCTCGGCAGCATCACCGTTGATTGTCGTAGCGGACAGATTGATCCCATGAGCCAAGCCTTTATCCAAATGAGCGCGGTTTTCGCAGAATTGGAGCTATCTATCCTTCGGGCAAGAGTAAAATCAGGATTAGCCAACGCCCGCGAAAAAGGCCGCAAAATAGGCAGACCGCAGACCACAAAAGATGATATTCCGGCGATATTTTACAAGCATTATCCCGCATATGCAGCGGGACATATGAACGTGACGGAATTCGCTCGCGTTTGTAATCTGTCGCGGCCCACGGTGTATAAGTATCTGAAATTGGTGGGATAAAGGTTGCCCCTCTTTCCGTGATGGAAAGAGGGGTGTACATGTTTAGTTGTTCAGCCAGTCAAGGTTCTGTTCTTCGCCGTTGATGGTGTAGTTGTATGCATTTTCTTCTGCCCACCGTTCAGCATAAGACCCCTTTTCAACAATGAATTTGGTATCTGCATTAAAAGCATCATTTGCAATATAGATCAAACTGTCGGGGAGATAGACTGTTTCATATTTAGGAGAATTTATGATAAATGCTTTTGATTCAATTCTTTCTACTCCAACCGCCAGACTTATTCCATAAACATCATTATCGATCTTATAGAACGCCCCTTCTCCGATTAATTTGCATGATTCGGGAATAGTTATAGTCATTTGCTCGTTTGTACTATAACGAAAATAAGAAAAAGCATATTGACCGATAGCTTCAACTTGACTTAAAAACTCATCAAATGTTGGTGCATCAACACGTGCTGAAGGTATATATAATGCATCTTGGAATGCATAATTACCAATATGCTTTACACCATAAGGTAATGCATCAATTCGTACTGCATAGAAATTGTCTTTGATATCTCCACCAAAGGCCCAGTCAGGAATTGTGCGAATATTGCTGTTAGTATTAAAGGTCAGAATAAACCGTTCTGCGTTTTTGAAAGCGCCTTCACCAATTTGAGTAATTGATAACGGAAAATCCAAACCAGCTTGACCGGTTTCCCCGGTTGAACCATCCATATTCTCAAATGAGTAGCTACCAATTGAAGTAATCCCTTCGGGGATGGCTTCTGCACCGTAAAAAGTATCAACATAACACCATTTTAGGAGTTCTTTTGTCCTCTTATTATATAGCGATCCGTTGATCGTCGCAAAATAGGGATGATTGTTTGCGATTCGGAACTGTATTTCTCTTGCACATCCACTAAATGCACCATACCCAATGTGCGCTAACGAGTCTGGGATATTGATCGAGTAAACATTGCGATTATAAAAAGCCATATCTTCAATTGATGTAATATTAGATGGCAGTGATACGGAAATACGTGTATTCGCTTTGCGCTCGCAAGCAAATGCGTTTGCTCCGATGGTTGTTATAGTATATCCGTCTATTAGAGACGGAAGGATAATATCATTTTGTTTACCTGTATAACCAACAATCGTTGCAGTACCATTGCCCTTGATGGTATATTGATAATCACCGCTTGTCCGCACATTATCAGCCGTTGCAGGAATTGCCGACAACAATAGCATACACGCCATCAGCGCAGCCAGCATCTTCTTCATTTTGTCTGTTCCCCCATTCGGTTTTTTTCTCTTTCCAACGCCCTCTTGTAAGAGGTTGTCTTTGAACACAGCGTTTTGACAATCTGCTGTCCCTGCATGACGATCTCTTCCAGTCCATCTGTGGTTAGATTTTGTTTCATCAGGGAATGAATCATGTCGTTTCGCTTTTTACTCCAAACGTCTATTTCATCCAGCATATCCGGCACAATGTATTTGCTTATCATGCTGCCTTTTGCCAATAGTTTATGAATAGCTTTCACTTTTTCCATCAATCCAGCTCTGTCACGCAGTTTTATGCCGGAATGATACAAAATTGATTCTGTACGATCTTCTATGATAGCATATTCGATGAACAGAGCTTCCAGCAGGAAATGATTGTCCATCGCCTTTTTCAATCTGCCCATCTGCTCTTTGTAATTGCCGTATTTCTCCATATTGGTGATTTCGTTCGTGACAATCACTCCTTATCAAGCCGTTCTTCCTGCACCCCAAGGCAAATATCCTGATGATCAAATGTGAGCGTAATGGAATACCGTTCCTCCACCCATGTTCTTTCCGTCACGCCATTTGCATTGCGGTCTGTTATGCGCGGCGCGGCCTCCACACGCTGCAATATCTCCACATAACTCATGCCCATGCAGATATTCAACCTGTCGAATCGCTCTTGCAGCTTCATCTTTTGCTTTTTCGGCCATTTTCCAAGCAAAAGTCCGGCAAGAAAGGCTGCTATGATCCATCCGATGTAAAGTACCATTGGGCCTCCCTTCTTTCTCTTTTGCATAGATATAGCCACGATTATTATATCTCAAAAGAAGAATAAACACAATACATCCTCCCTCTATTTTACCATTCATCTGAGTAATAAAATATTTTTGAATGGAGGAGGAAGAAAAATGGACGCAAAAGCCAGAATTCGTGAGTTGATGCAGGAACGCGGTTGGAGCGAATACCGTCTTGCCATTGCGTCCGGCCTCTCACAGTCTACCGTAGCGAATATCTTCAATAGAAACACTACGCCGTCCGTCGCAACGCTTGAAAGCATCTGCGCGGGTTTCGGAATCACATTATCACAGTTTTTCGCGGAAGGTGATATGGTAGAACTGACTGCGGAACAGCGGGAAATGTTCGCCGCATGGAGTACCCTCACAAAAGAACAAAAGGATGTGCTTTATCAGCTCATCCTCGTTATGAAACAGGCATAACAGCAAAAGGCCGGACAGCATTGAAACTGTCCGGCCTCTGATCGTCTTATACGGCGTTTTTTCTCACCGATGATGCAAGAGCAATCGCTATGTTGTCGTGCTGCTTGCTCTTCTTGATATATTTCGCCACGGAATCCGGGGAGCGTTTGATCTCTCTTGCTACGGCGGCGTATGTACCCAGCTTATCGTACAAAAGGATCATCTTCTCAATCTCTTCCGGCGTTATTCTCTTCGCGCCCATAAGATCACCTTACTTCGATTCATTCTTATCGGACTTATTACGCTTCACCACAACGTCACTCTGACGCTTCAAATTCGTATCAGTATTTGCCATTGCTTTCTCAAAGCATTCGCGGATGTAATCCATGGGCTTCACTTCGGGAACGCCATTCTCCTTGCGGAAAGCGTTCAGCTCTTCGATCTTGGCGAAGAACTTATCAGGGACGATGATGTACTTCTTATCGGTATCAATGGTAATCTTCATGGGGAATCCTCCTTCTTTTGTCCGGCAGCTTGTCGCCGTCCGTATGCTTTCATTGTAGGAGGATCATGCATAAAAGTCACGATATTTTGGCTGATACATTGATCCATTTCTGATAATATCAACGTATCACGGCCTATTTACAGCAAAAACCGCCCTGTTACGGGCGGCGTTGCGTGTTATTCAGCTAATTCCTGTGAATAATTGATAATCCCTCGGAACTCCATCACATTTCCATCTGCATCTTTGCCTTTTATCAGAACACCAGTATTCGATACATCCTGCACAGGCATACCGCCCGTAAATATCTGCTGTCCATTCGCCGGAATGATGTTGCTTCCCCATGCTTCAAGCAAAATTGTCGTATCGACTGATCTGGCCCCTCTTTTTGCAGTACCGTTGAAATCTTGGAAGAATATTTCCTCCACCTCAAACGGTATTCCGTTGCGTTCGATGAAGGTAATAGTATAAAGCCAAACATAATGTTCCCCGCCGTCTGGATCGCGAACACCTTTCACGGGATTTAGGTCAATTTCAACCGACACATACGCTTTTCCATCCTGCGGACGAACAGTTTGTTGATACCATTCCAATGTATTCTCTGCAATAGGCTGATTTTGAGTTTCGTTGTTCTCCACTTGATATGCGCTGAGCTGTCTGTTCAAATTAGAGACTGTGCAGATCATAATAATCAGCATTACGGCGAATACTCCTCCAGCAATCGCCGCACACAGCCAGACAGGGACTTTCTTGCGGAATACATCCGCTATGTTGCTCTTCACAGCCTCCGCCGTATTATCATCCGCAGATGCAGGAGCCTCCACCGCCTGATCCTCGGGAGATTTCGCTTGCTCTTGCTCTATTTCAAACTTGCATTGGAGAACTTTCTCCATTTCCGCAATGTCAGCTGCTTTTGGTTTTCTAAGACCAGTTTCCCAATGAGAAACTTTGCCACGCGACACATGAATCAGCAAGGCAAGCCTTTCTTGACTAATATCCTTGCGATTTCTTGCGTCTCTAATCTGATCTCCGATACTCATAGATGTAATTTCTCCCTACGCATAGGATTTTTACACCTAATATTATACTAAAATGGGATAATTTCTGCAAGACAGGGCGATTTTAGATGAAATTCAGAGTATTTAGGCTTATGCTTCACGAAATTTGCAGTAATTCCACCAATTTCAAACAAACACACCAAAACAAAAGAAAACTCGGAGAAATTCGCAGGAATAGCACCAATTACATACTTAACAAGAGTGTACTAATAGGAGTGCAGGGCGAATTTCTCCGAAAATTTCTTTTTTTCACAGAATACATCTACTTGCTATACACTTGCTCTTGACCATAAAGCAAAACGTCCCTCTTGCGAGGGACGCTTGCTTGTAAATGGTTGCTTCATTTCACACCATCTTGGCATGTATTCTTGATCTGATTGGCGTAAAATTGGCGTAAGATTGGCGTATTTGGCGTATTTCAGCGACCATCAACGCCCGAAAACCCTTGAAAATCAAGGCTTTCTCAATTCTGCGGCTTCATGGTGGGGAAGAGCAGCACGTCGCGGATGGTGGCGCTGTCGGTGAGGAGCATCACCATGCGATCCAGGCCGAAGCCCAGGCCGCCGGTGGGGGGCATGCCGTATTCCAGGGCGTTGACGAAGTCCTCGTCCACCTCGGCGTTGATGCCCTGCGCCTTGCGGGCGGCCACCTGCTCTTCAAAGCGGCGGCGCTGGTCGATGGGGTCGTTCAGCTCGGAGAAGGCGTTGCCGAATTCGCAGCCGTTGATGAAGAACTCGAAGCGCTCGGTGAGGTCGTTGTTCTCGGGCTTGCGCTTGGCCAGGGGGGAGATGTCCACCGGGTAGTCGATGACGAAGGTGGGCTGAACCAGGTTGGCCTCGACATATTCGTCAAACAGGGCGGCCAGGCAGTCGCCGCGCTTGGCGGTCTTTTCCACATAGATGTCGCGCTCGTCGCAGCAGGCGCGGGCTTCCTCGTCGGTCTTCCACTCCGTCCAGTCCACACCGCAGGCTTCCTTCACGGCATCGGCCATGGTGATGCGCTTCCAGGGCGCCTTGAGGTGGATGGTCTTGCCCTGGTATTCCACATCGGTGGTGCCCAGGGTCTTCATGGCGACGAACTCGTAGAGCTGCTCCACCATTTCCATGATCTCGTTGTAATCCGCGTAGGCCTGGTAGGTCTCCACGGAGGTGAACTCGGGGTTGTGGGTGGCGTCCATGCCCTCGTTGCGGAAGATGCGGCCCACCTCGTACACGCGCTCGAAGCCGCCGACGATCAGGCGCTTGAGAGCCAGCTCGGTTTCAATGCGCAGGAACATGGGCAGGTTCAGGGCGTTGTGATGGGTCTTGAAGGGACGGGCGGAGGCGCCAATTTCAAGGGTGTGGAGCACGGGGGTGTCCACTTCCAGATAGCCGCGGCCATCCAGGAACTCACGCACGGCGGCGATGATCTTGGAGCGCTTGCGGAAGGTGTCGCGCACCTCGGGATTCACGATGGTATCCACATAGCGCTGGCGATAGCGCAGGTCGGTATCCTGAAGGCCATGGAACTTCTCAGGCAGAACCTTCAGGGACTTGGTGAGCAGCGTCATGGACTTGACGTGGACGGAGATCATGCCGGTCTTGGTGCGGAAGGGGACGCCCTGGATGCCGAAGATGTCGCCGATGTCGCTCTTCTTGAAGGCGGCGTAGGCTTCCTCGCCCAGGTCGTCGCGGGTGACGTAGATCTGAATGCTGCCCTGACCGTCCAGGATGCTGGCGAAGGAGGCCTTGCCCATGACGCGGCGGCTCATCATACGGCCGGCGATGGAGACCTGAATGGGTTCGGCGTCGTCCACAAAGCTGTCGATGATCTCCTGGCTGTGATGGGTAACATCATAGCGGGTGATCTCATAGGGGTTCTGACCGGCGTCGATCAGCGCCTGCAGCTTCTGGCGGCGGATGATCTCCTGCTCGGAAAGCTCAGGGGTGAGGGGAGTTACGGGATAGTCTGCCATGAGGATCGCTCCTTTGTATATGGAAAGAATGCGGAAGCGGGCGAACGCAGTTCGCCCCTACATTTGTACAGCCAAGCAACTGTACAAAAATGGGTTTCGAAAGGGTCGAAGACCCTTCGCGGGATTCCCAAGGGCAGCGCCCTTGGGCGGAGGGTTTCCAAAGGGAGGCAGCGCCTCCCTTTGGTCGCCGTAGGCGAAACCGTTCCCTTAGCGTTTGATCTCAAGCACCTTGTACTTGAGCATGCCCATGGGGACTTCGATGTCCAGCACGGAGCCGACGGTGGCGCCCATGAGGGCGGCGCCCACGGGGGACTCGTTGGAGATCTTGTCCTCGTAGGGATCGGCCTCTTCGGCGCCCACGATGGCGTACTCGAAGACATCGCCGGTGTTCACGTCTTCCAGCTTCACGGTAACGCCAACGGAGACCTTGTCGGTGGAGATCTCGCTGTCGGAGACCACCACGGCGGTGGAGATGACCTTGGTCAGGCGGGCGATCTCGTCTTCCAGCTGACCCTGCTCCTTCTTGGCCTCGTCGTACTCGGCGTTTTCGGACAGGTCGCCAAAGCCGCGGGCGACCTCGATTTTATGGGCGACTTCGTTGCGGCGGACGCCGACCAGGTAGTCCAGCTGTTCCTGCAGCTTGCGAAGACCCTCTTCTGTCATGATGTTGCGCTTTTCTTCTGCCATGGTTGGTTAGCTCCCTTCGGAATGTCGATTTTAAGAGAAAACACCCCGGCATTTGTCAAGGCCGAAGTGCATCTCAAGGCTTCTGAACTCGATACCGATTGATTATACTGGATTTCCGCCCGCTTGTCAATGTTTCTGGGGGATGAACCCTTCGAAGATTTGCAGATCATAGCGGTGACGCAGGACGTTCATATCATGCTGGGAGCGCACCGTCCAGCAGACGAGATGGGGACGCAAAAGGCGCATGAGGATCATGGGCAGGTTGCGGTCGGTGGAATGCTCGTAGGCAATGAAGTCCGGGCGCCCCACCACGTTCTGGATCAGGCTGGCCAGGCCGCGGAAAAGCCAGGTGCGCTCTTTGGCGGGCTTGCCGTAGAGGCCATGCGCCAGCTGGCCGCGGATGATGTGCGGGGCATTCTTGCGGAACCATTGCACCGCCAGGGGGTGGAAGCTTTCGATGCAGTAGGCACCGGCATAGCTCTGCAAGCGGGCATGGACGCGCTGGCACAGCTCGCTGATGCGCTTGTCGGGCTTGATCTCGATGATCAGCGGCACCTGGCCGTTTACCATGGTGAGCAGCTCATCGAAGGTGGGAATGCCCTCGGCGGTGCCCTTCAGGCGGCAGCGGCGCAGCTCCTCCAGGGTGCAGTCGCAGATGGGCTTATCCACGCCGCACATGCGGAGCAGACTATCGTCGTGGAAAACCACCAGCTGGTCATCCTTGGTGAGGTGCACGTCCAACTCCATGCCGAAGCCGTGGGCAACGGCGTTGCGGAAGGCGGCCATGCTGTTTTCAGGCAGGGTGGCGTTCCACAGGCCGCGGTGGGCGTAGTCATAGCCCTGCAGGTGTTTGATGTCCCGCTTGGGCAGGTTGGGGAAGATGAGGAATAAGTAGAGTGCGAAGAAGATCAAAAGAAAGAGCAGCATGGGTTAATCCTCCACATCCAGGGCGTCCAGACCCTTTTTGGCCTGGGGCTTGCTGTCGCCGTGCTTCACAAAGAAGAAGGTGGCGAAAGCGCCCAGCATCATGATCATGGCATAGGGGAAAAGAGTGTGGTAGCCCACATGCTCCAGCAGCGCGCCGGAGAGGATGGGCGTGAGCACCTGGGCGGCCATGGAGAAGGTGTAGTAGTAGCCGGTGTATTTGCCGGTGTCCGCGCCGGAGGCCATTTCCACCACCATGGGAAAGGAGTTCACGTTGATGGCAGCCCAGCCCACGCCCACCAGGGCAAACATAATGTACATAATGAAGCTCATTTCCGACAGGAGCGCGCCCGACAGGAAGCAGACCACCATCAGCAGGATGCCAAACTGGATCATGCGCTTGCGGCCGATCTTGCTGGAGAGGATGCCAACAGGCCAATAACTGATGATGGCAGCCACCGTGCCCAACAGCATGCAGTTGGCAGCGGAGCTTTCGGCTACGCCCCAGACGGTGGTGGCGTATTTGCTGAAGGCGGAGGTCACAGCGTTGTAGCCCATGTACCACAGGCTGACGGAGAAGAGGATCAGCAGCAGGGAGCGCATCACGTCCCGGGGCAGCTTTTCCTTGCCGGCAGCGGTAACGGGCTTGGGGGTGTGGGCGGTTTCGCCGTAGTGGATGGCCTCCATTTCGGCTACCAGCTTACGCTCGCGGATGGTGGCAAAAAGTATGGCCACGCATACCACCATGATCATGGCCACGCTGATGAACAGCAGCGTGTAGTCGGACTGGACAGCGCCGGAGGCATCCACGGTGCGGATCACCGCAAAGTTCACCAGCACCAGGGAGAGAGCACTGCCGATGGCGCCCATCAGGTTGATGATGGCGTTGCCCTTGGAGCGCAGCGGCTTGGGGGTCACATCGGGCATGAGCGCCACGGCGGGGGAGCGGTAGATGCTCATGGACAGGAGCAGCAGCGCCAGCGTACAGAGGAACACGGGCAGCGTGCCCAGGCGGATCACCGTGGGCAGCGCCAGCAGCAGGATCACCGCGCAGGCCGTGCCCACCAGGATAAAGGGCATCCGGCGGCCAAGGCGCAGGGTGCATCTGTCGCTCAAAGCGCCAAAGAAGGGCAAAAGCACCAGCGCCACGATATTGTCCATGGCCATCACGGTGCCAGCCCAGGTGTCGCCCAGGGCATAGGTGTTTTTCAAAATCAGCGGGACGACGAAATCGTACAGTCCCCAGAAGGCGTTGATGGACAGAAAGGCAAGACCTACAAGGAAGGTTCGCTTTGCGTTCAGCTTCATGGATCATGTTCCTCCTGGTGCAGGGCACCGGTTGAATTGAGGACATCATATCACACTTTTTGTTTTTGGAAAAGAGATATGTTATAATCAGGATAAAGAAGGAAGGGAGACGATCACCCATGCGCATTGCCCTGCTGGCCACCGGCGGCACCATTGCCTGCCGCCACACCCCGGATGGACTCATGCCCGCCTTGAGTGCGCCGGAGCTGCTGCAATATGTCACCCTGCGGCCGGGGGTGGAGGTGGTTGCCCGGGATGTGTTCCGCATGGATTCCAGCAACATCCAGCCGGAGGAATGGTCGCAGCTGGCGCGGTCGGTGGATGAAGCCATGCAGGAGTGCGACGGCGTGGTGATCACCCACGGCACGGACACCATGGGGTATACTGCGGCGGCGCTGTCCTTTATGCTGCTGGGGCAGACAAAGCCTGTGATCCTCACCGGCAGCCAGCTGCCCATGGGCGCGCCCCTGTCCGATGCGGAGATCAACCTCTCCTGTGCGCTGGAGGCGGCCTGCCAGGGCGTTGCGGGCACCTATGTGTGCTTTGCCCGCAAGCTGATCCTGGGCTGCCGGGCGGTGAAGACCCGCACCACGTCCTTCGACGCCTTCGACAGCGTGAACCGCTCCCTTTCCGGCATGATCGACAGCGAGGGCGTGCATTTCCTGCGCCCGCAGCAGATCAGCGATCCGTACCGCCTGCGCCCGGAGGTGGACAGCCGGGTGTTTTTGCTGAAGCTGGTGCCCGGCACCCAGCCGGACGTGCTGGACTTTGTGACACAGGCGGGGTATCGGGGACTGGTGATCGAGGCCTTTGGCCTGGGCGGGCTGCACTACATCCGCCGCAACCTGGTGGAAAAGCTGCGGATGCTGCGGGAGAGGGGCGTGCGGGTGCTGGTGGTGACCCAGTGCATGTACGAGAAGGCCGACCTGTCCATTTATGAGGTAGGCATGCAGATGCTCCGCTCGGAGGTGATCTCCGGCATGGACATGACCACCGAGGCCGCTGTGACCAAGCTGATGTGGGCGCTGGCACAGGAAGATCCGGAAGAATGGCTGGGGAGAAATTTGTGCGGAGAGGTAAGGAATTGACCGGTTTTTCCATGAAGTTAGACGCATAAAACTTTTTTGTCAAAAAAGTAGCAAAAGCCGTTGACAAAACGCTGGAAAGGTGCTATATATTTGGTTAGTCGAGGCTAATTAACCAAGACTAATCGCGTGATACACAGGAGGATCATTGTTATGGAAATGACCTTGCTGACGGCGCAGGAAGGCGAAGAGTACATCATCCAGCGCATCGATACCGATGACGAGGAAATGGATTCCTTCCTGTTTTCGCTGGGGTGCTACTCCGGCGAGCCGATCACCGTGGTGGCGCGCAAGCGCGGAGGCTGCGTGATCTCCGTGAAGGACGCCCGCTACAGCATTGATGATCAGCTGGCACGCGCCATTGTGGTCTGAAGTAGAAGAAATCAGCGGCAGGAATGCCGCATTTCTTTGAAACATGGGTTAAGCACGGCTAACCGTAACCGATCAGGTTGGATGGAGGAGAATCTTTCATGAGAATTGCACTGACTGGTAACCCTAACAGCGGCAAGACGACGATGTACAACGCGTTGACTGGCCGCAACGAGAAGGTCGGCAACTGGGCCGGCGTGACCGTAGAAAAGAAGGAACATCCTATCAAGAAGGCTTACTGCACCGGCTCCCAGGAGCTGATCGCCGTTGACCTTCCTGGTGCGTATTCGATGTCTCCCTTCACCTCTGAAGAGAGCATCACCAGCGGCTATGTGCGCAACGAGCATCCCGATGTGATCGTGAACATCGTGGACGCCACCAACCTGAGCCGCAGCCTGTTCTTCACCACCCAGCTGCTGGAGCTGGGCATCCCCGTGGTGGTGGCGCTGAACAAGGCCGACGTGAACGAGAAGAAGCAGACCAAGATCGATGCGGCTGCCCTTTCCGCCAAGCTGGGCTGCCCCGTGGTGGAGACTGTGTCCACCACCAACGAGGGTCTCAAAGACGTGATCGCCGCTGCTGTGGCGCAGTATGGCAAGGAGCAGAAGGCTCCCTACAGCCAGGGCAACATCGACCTGACCAGCAAGGCTGAAGTGGAAAAGGCCGACCGTGCCCGCTTCTCCTTCGTCAATGACATCGTGAAGGACGTAGAGACCCGCAAGGTCTTTACCAAGGACAAGAACTTCCAGGACAAGATCGACGCGGTGGTGACTCACCCCATTGCGGGTCTGGCGATCTTCGCGGCCATCATGTTCGGCGTGTTCTGGATCTCTCAGGCCGAGGGCGGCCTGGGCATCTGGCTGGCCGGTGTGCTGGAAGGCTGGATGGAGACCTTGACCGAGTGGGTTTCCGGCCTGATGGAAAATGCTTCTCCCATCCTGTATGCGCTGGTGGTTGACGGCATTGTGGGCGGCGTGGGCGCCGTGCTGGGCTTCCTGCCCCTGGTGATGGTGATGTACTTCCTCATCGCCCTGCTGGAAGACTGCGGCTACATGGCTCGTGCCTCTGTGGTGCTGGATCCCATCTTCAAGAAGGTGGGTCTGTCCGGTAAGTCCGTGATCCCCTTCGTCATCGGTACTGGCTGCGCCATCCCTGGCGTTATGGCCTGCCGTACCATCCGCAACGAGCGTGAACGCCGCGCCACCGCCATGCTGACGCCCTTCATGCCCTGCGGCGCCAAGATGCCCGTGATCGCCCTGTTCGCTGGCGCGTTCTTCCCCGAGGCCAGCTGGGTGAGTCCCCTGATGTACTTCGTGGGCATTGCCCTGATCTTCTTCGGCGCTCTGCTGATCAACAAGATCACCGGCTACAAGGCCCGTAAGTCCTTCTTCATCATCGAGCTGCCCGAGTATAAGCTTCCCAGCCTGAAGCGTGCGCTCATGTCCATGCTCTCCCGCGGCTGGGCCTACATCGTCAAGGCTGGCACCATCATCCTGCTGTGCAACACCGTTGTGCAGATCATGCAGACCTTCGCCTGGAACTTCCAGCCCGCTGAAACGGCTGATGTTTCCATCCTGGCCTCCATTGCCCAGCCCTTTGCCTATCTGCTGGTGCCCATCGTGGGCGTGGCGAGCTGGCAGCTGGCTGCCGCCGCTGTGACCGGCTTCATCGCCAAGGAGAACGTGGTGGGCACCCTGGCTGTGTGCTTTGTGGGTCTGGAGAACCTGATCGACACCGAAGAGCTGGCGATGATGGAAGGCGCTGGTGCGGAGATCGCTGGCATCATGGCCATCACCAAGGTGGCTGCCCTGGCTTACCTGATGTTCAACCTCTACACGCCTCCGTGCTTCGCTGCCATGGGCGCCATGAACTCCGAAATGAAGAGCAGCAAGTGGCTGTGGGGCGGCATCGCCTTCCAGCTGGGCGCTGGCTTCACCATCGGCTATGCCGTGTACCAGATCGGCACCCTGATCACCACCGGTACGGTGGGCGCTGGCTTCATCCCCGGCCTGATCGCTGTGGCTGCCTTTGCAGCGGTGATCGTTTACCTGATCCAGAAGACCAACAAGAACCTCCAGAAGGAATATGAGCTGAAGGCTCAGGCCTGACCATAAGGAGAAACTCCTATGACGGATATCATTGTCATTGCTGTGCTGGCGGTGATCCTGGGCGCTGCGGCGGCCTACATCATCAAGGCCAAGAAGAGCGGGCAGAAGTGCATCGGCTGCCCCTACAGCAAAACCTGTGCCTCCAAGAGCTGCGGCTGTGGCTGCGGCGGCACGGGAAAATAAACCCTCTATCAAGAAAGAGCAGTTCCTCATGTGAGGAACTGCTCTTTTCTATCGGCCATCACCGAGGCAAGCTCGGCGCTGGCTACACTTCGGTCAATGCAAGCATTGACCTCGTTAGTCGGGACTTGCGTCCCTCCCTTCTTATGCGATAATAATGCTCTCCTGGCATGTCCTGCAATAGAAGGTGGAAGCCCAGCGGCTGCGCAGGCTGCGGGCGGCATCGCGGGCGGCGTCTTCATCTTCGAACACGCCGAACACCGCCGAGCCGCTGCCGGTCATCAGGGCGGTGATGGCGCCCCGCTTCTTCAGGGCGGCGATGGCGTCGGCAATGGGGGGACGCATGTCCTGGCTCACGGCCTGAAGCACATTGCCCAGGCTGGCGGCCAGCAGGGTAGCGTCGCCTGTTTCCAGGGCGCGCTGGGCGTCGTCGGTGGCGGGGCGGGGGATGTCGGCCTTCTCGTGATAGGCGGTGAACACCGCGCCGGTGCTCAGTCCCCGGCAGGGCTGAATGACCACCAGGTCGTAGTACCTGCCGCAGGGCAGGGAGACCATGCTTTCGCCAATGCCGGTGGTGCGGGTCAGCCCGCCGCGCAGGCAGAAGGGGACGTCTGCGCCTAAGGTGAGGCCGATGGCCTCCAGCTGCTGCTGGTTCAGCCCGGTGTTCCACAGTTGGTTCAGCCCGGCCAGCACGCCTGCGGCATCGGCGCTGCCGCCGCCCATGCCAGCGCCCACGGGGATGCGCTTTTCCACATGGATGGCCGCGCCCCTGCGGCAGCCCGTGGCCTCCTGCAGCGCCACGGCGGCGCGGTAGGCCAGGTTGCGCTCGTTGGCGGGGAGCTTCGGCGTGCCGCCGGTGGTGATGCTCAGCTCGCTGGCGGGGGTCAGGGTGATGGTGTCCGCCAGGGAAACGGACTGCATCAGCATATCCATCAGGTGGTAGCCGTCCTCCCGCTGGCCGAGGATGTCCAGCGTCCAGTTGATCTTGGCGCGGGCTTTGATGCGCATGGTGAAATGCCCTCCATTTGTGCTTGTTCAACTAATGATAACCCCATGGCGAAAAAAGTGCAATACAAAATACGCAAAGTATGCTATACTGATGGGGCAAAAGAAAAGGAGCGATGAGATCCCATGGATATGAAGGATAAAGGCCGCCGCGTGCTGGTGACGCTGCTGGGTGCGGCCAAGAATGAACAGGGCGAGAGCGACGAACCCATTCGCCTGATGACCACGGGCGAACTGAAGCCCACGCCCAACGGGTACATCCTGCGGTATCAGGAAAGCCAGACCGACGACAGCGATGGCAGCGTGATGACCCAGGACATCGTGCTGATGATGCAGCCCGGCCGGGTGAGCATGAACCGCCTGGGGGAGTACGGCACCTCCATGGTGTTTGTGAAGGATCGCCGGTTTGAGGGCGTGTACCACACCCCCTATGGCGATATGGACATGGCGCTGTTTGCCACCCGGGTGGACGTGAATCTGGGTGCGGAGCATGGCAGCGTGTATCTGGAATATCAGCTGGACTTTGCAGGGGGCTTTGCCTCCATGCACACCATGCAGCTGGAATACGCCGCCAGCGAAAAGCCGTGCTGACCGGGCTGCGCCAGGCGGTGCAGGAGCAGTTGGCACAGGTGCCTGCAAAACGCAAGCCCGCTCTGCGGCGCACGGATGATCCCCGGGCGCTGCTGATGTGCGATTTGCCCCGCATTGCCGATGAAGCGGCGGTGATGAGCTTCGTTGCGGCGCTGGAGGCGGAGGGCTGGCGCGTGTGGCAGGAGACGGGCTGGCTGCTGCTGGATCATGCTGTGCCTGCGTCGGAGATGGTGTGGCCGGAAGCATATACCGGAGAGAGCGGCTGCTGCCTGTGGCTGCTGCGCCAGCATCCCGGCGATGCACCCGCAGAGGCATACATCCGTGCGCTGGTAAAGGCCGCCGAGGTGGGTCGGCAGCGGGTGGAGTGGCTCTGCTCCCAATGGCATGGTGAATTTGCAGCGCGGCTGCGGGAACATCTGCCGCTGCCGGGCGGGCTGGCACCCTATCTGGCGAAAGTCATGAAGGAGGAAGAAAAATGATCATCAGCTGTATCGGCCATGCGGAATTCCTGCTGGAATTGGACAATGGCATGCGCATTGTGACGGATCCTTATGACGCAAGCTGCGGCTATCCCATTCTGCCCATGAAGGCCGATGGGGTGCTGGTGTCTCACGGGCATCACGACCACAACGCGGTGGAGAATGTGCAGGGCGTGAGCCGCATCATCGATACGGCGGGACGGCACACGCTGGCGCCCGGCGTGGAGGTGACGGCGGTGCCCTGCTTCCACGATGAAGCTCAGGGCAGCAAGCGGGGCAGCAACCTGATGTTCCTGCTGGAGGCGGAAGGCCTGCGGGTGGCGCACCTGGGCGACCTGGGGCATCTGCCCACGCCGGAGCAGGCGGCTGCGCTGGCTCCCGTGGATGTGCTGATGCTGCCGGTGGGCGGGTTCTTCACCATTGATGCGCAGACGGCCAAGGAAACGGCACAGCTCTTGCAGGCGCAGGTGATATTGCCCATGCACTACCGTACCGCGGCCAATGCGGATTGGCCCATCGCCCCGGTGGAGGACTTTGTGCAGCTGTATGGCGGTGCAGAGCGGCTGAACCTGCTGCGGGTGTGCAAGGGGGACATGGATTGCCAGCCTGCGGTGGCGGTGCTGGAACCCCAGAGCCTGAAGTGATGTTTTTTTGAGGTTTGCCTGATGAGAATTCGGGCAAACCTATTTTTGTGCAAAAAGAATTATGAACTTAATGTGAACTAATGGACAGACGAAGAGTATTGTGCTATAATAAATCCGAAAAACGGTTATTCAGGAAGGGATAAATAGATGACAAACAAGATTGTTCTGGTTGCGGAAACCGGATCAGACGTTTCTAAAGAACTTGCGCAGCAGCTGGGCGTGGTGCTGATCCCCATGCACGTGTCCCTGGGCGCTGTCAGCAAGGACGACGGCGCCTTCCCGCCCGAGGAAGTGTGTGCATACTACGATCAGACCGGCAAGGTGCCCACCACCAGCGGCAGCACGGTGTATGACTTTGAATCGGTGTACGAGCGCATCTTTGCAGAGAATCCCGATGCCCGCCTGCTGCACCTGGCCTATTCTGCGGTGACCACCTGCTCCTGCCACAGCTCCGAGCTGGCCATTGAGGGCAAGCCCTACGAGCAGAATGTGCGCATTGTGGATACCAAGCACGTTTCTGTGGGACAATGCGCTGTGGTGATCGCCATGTCCGCCTGGCTGGACGAGCATCCCGACGCCACCCTGGACGAGGCTGCCGAGGCAGCCAAGGCCATTGGCGAGCATACCAAGATGTGCTTCATCCCCAAGAACCTGGATTATCTGCGTGCCGGTGGCCGTTGCAGCAATGCGGTGGCGCTGGTGGGCAATCTGCTGAATCTGCATCCCTGCATTGAGATCACCGATGGCAAGCTGCTGGCGGGCAAGAAGTACCGCGGCGCGCTGCCCCGCATTGCGCCGGTGCTGCTGCGGGAGTTTGCCCAGAAGCACGAGCTGAAGAAGGAGCAGATTTACTTCATCTGCACCCCCTACATGGAGGAGAACGTCCGCACGGTGCTGGATGCCGAGGCCAAGGCGCTGGGCTTTGAGAAGATCACCTGGATCAAGACCGGCTGCGTGATCACCTGCCACGGTGGCCCCGGAGCCTTCGGCATTGTGGGTCATAACTAAACAACTGCTATGGTGTGTCGCACAGAGCGGCACACCTTTTTTGATGCAAAAAACCCATCCTGCAAGGAAATACAGGATGGGGATGTGCTTATTCTTCGCCGGACCAGCTGCATTGGGCAAGGGCGTCGCCAATGGTTTTCTCGTAGGCTTCGTGGCCGTACTTGTCCACCTCGCCGGCATCCTTGGGGCCGTGGGTCAGGCAGCCGGCACCGCCGATGCAGCCGCCCACGCAGGCCATGCCCTCGATGAAGTTCTCCTTCAGCAGGTTCTTCTGCTTTTTCAGGAGCGCCACGCGGCAGGCTTCGATGCCATCGCAGATGATGGGATTGGCAATGAACTCGGTGTTCTTCTGCTCCTTCAGCGCCTGCGCCACGGCGTCGCTCAGGCCGCCGCTGCGGGCGAAGATGCGGCCAAAGTAGCTGGCATTGTCCAGTACGCCTTCGGCCATGGTCTTGGGATCCAGGTCGCGGCTGTCGATCCAGGCCTGCAGCTCCTCAAAGGTCAGCACGCAATCCACCCAGGGCTTCACGGCTTCGCGCTGGGCTTCCTGCTTTTTGGCGGTGCAGGGGCCAATGAAGATCACCTTGCTGGTGGGGTCGGTCTTTTTGATGAAGCGACCCAGCTCGGCCATGGGGGAGAAGTTGTGGCTCACATGGGGCTTCAGGGCGGGGAAGGACTTTTCGATGTAGGAGACAAAGGCAGGGCAGCAGCTGGAGGTGAGGAAGCCCTTTTCGGCCAGCTCCTTCGCCTCGCTGTAGGCTACCATGTCAGCGCCCAGCGCAGCCTCGACCACGCTGAAGAAGCCCAGCTCCTTCAGGGCGGTGATAATTTGCCCCACCTTCACGTGGACAAACTGGCTGGAAATGGAGGGCGCCACCACCGCATACACGCGGTAGTTCTTGTTCTGCTCGCTTTCGCGGATCAGCTTGATGGCATCCAGCAGGAAGCTCTTGTCCTGCAGGGCGCCGAAGGGGCACTGATACACGCAAGCGCCGCAGTTGATGCACTTGCTTTCGTCAATGTTGGCCACATGGTTCTCGCCCTGGGAAATGGCCTTCACCTTGCAGGCACGCTCGCAGGGGCGCACGTGCTGCTGAATGGCGCTGTAGGGGCACACAGAGGCGCACTTGCCGCAGTTGACGCACTTGTCCGGGTCGATGTGGGCACGATGGTTTTCATCGAAGGAAATGGCGTTGCGGGGGCAAGCGCTGGCGCAGCGGTGGGCAATGCAGCCGCGGCAGTCCGCGCCCACGCGATAGCCGCTGACGGGGCATTCGTCGCAGGCGATGTCGATGACCTCAACGATGTTGGGGTTGCTCTTGTCGCCGCCCATGGCCAGCTTCACACGCTCGGCCACAATGGCGCGCTCCTTGTAGATGCAGCAGCGCAATTCGCTCTTGGGGCCGGGGGAGATCAGCTTGGGAATGTCCAGGTAGCAGTCCTGCAGGCTGTCCTCATAGGCATGGCGGGCGACCTCGCGCAGGACCTTGTATTTCAGTTTTTGCACATAAGTGTCGAACAGTTGCATCTTCTGGTGCCTCCATTCTGCTTAGAAGTAAGATAGCCGGATGTGCTTGCCCATCTTTTCCAGACATTCTGCCAGGCTGGTGATGAGCTGCTGCTTGATGGCAAAGTTGATGGGCAGATCCGGGTTCTGGTGAGCGGGGTTGATGGCGCGGCCAACGTAGAAGTTCACGTCGGTGGCGTTTTCAAACAGCTCCTTGGCAATAAGGCTGGCGCCGTCCTTGCGGGTGAGCCATACCGGCGCCAGCTTGGCCTGGTCGAGGAAGTCCTCGGCATAGGTCAGCACCTTGGCCAGGGTGATAACGCCCTCGGTGGTCAGGTCAACGCCCTTGATGGTGCTGATGGGCGGTACCTCGGGGTCGGGATAATCCAGGGCTGCCACGATGGGTTGGTTCAGGTAGCGGGAGACCACATTGCTGGTGGTGCCGCCGCAGACGATACGGGTGCCCTTTTTGCTGAAGAAAAGGTTCATCATGCGGGTATCGTCTTCCTTGTTTTCCGGCGGGCCCACCACCAGGTTCACCGTGTGGCGGTTGCGCACGCGGGCAACGGCAATGGTGGTGTCGTCGCCGGGGCGGCCGCCATAGAGCCTGTCGCACTCGTCGATGATCAGGCTGGCGGTGGACTTGGCGCTGTTTTCCGGCAGATAGTTGGCCATGGCATAATCGGCAATGGAATCCCGCGTCCAGCCGAAGTTCATGGTCATGCCCACGCCTGCCCACTCGGCACCGTCGCTCATGGCGATGAACAGGTCGTCCACCTCGATGGGGAAGGTGCTTTCCCAGATGGTCTTTCCGGCGATCACACGGGTGGTGCGGGGATAGTTGAATACCTCGCCCTTGCGCAGCACAATGGTGGCGGGGTTATCAAACTGGATGATATGCGCCGTTTCGTTGTTGCGGATCTGCAGGATGGTGAAGGTGGAGTAGGCCACCTGGCGCACAGAGCACACCGGCAGCGTGCTGGCAATGGTGGACACGCACTCCTCCAGGGGAATGCCGCCGGAGATCATGGTGCAGAGGATCTTGGAGGTCAGCGTGGAGAGGATGTTGGCCTTCACGCCGCTGCCCAGGCCATCGGCCAGCACCAGGGTCAGATCCTCGTCGCCGCCGCCATGCACCTCCACCTTGTCGCCGCAGAGGGTTTCGCCCACATGGTTCAGGCTGATCCAGCCCGTTTCAATCCAAAGATCATTCATGAGCCATCGCATCCTTCAATTTGGTGAGGGCAATCTGTGTTTCGGCGGTGGTTTCGCCCAGCAGCGAGGCGATCTCCTGCACGATGCGCATCTGCTTGTCGATCACCTTGTTGGTGATCTCCACCGTCTGCTGCTTCAGTTCGCTGCCCTGCAGGCGCAGCTGCTCCTGCTCGGTCACATCGCGGATGAGGGTGATCACCACATGATACTGACGATCGTAGAGGATGGTTTCATCCACATAGCGGCCATAGTCTGCCAGGTAATGCTTGCAGGCGGTGGTGTGCAGCGCGGCGTTGACGATGTTGAGATAGGGCTCGGGGCTGAGGATGCGCACCACATGCTCGTGGAGGATGTCGCGGGCGTTCTTCAGGCCGAACATTTTCAGCGCAGAGGGGTTGATCTGCTGCACCACCAGATCCTCGTCCATCACGATGATGGCCGTGGGCGTGTTGTTGATGATGGTATCGGAGAAGCTTTCTGCCTTTTCTTTCAGGAAGGGCAGGCACATTTCGATCTTGGCCTTGCCTTCCAGGATGGCGATGGCCTTGTCCCGGCAGGTGGGGTAGCCGCAGCTGCCGCAGTTCAGCTCCTTTTCGGGGCTGGTCTTGCCCATCTTGAAGAGCATATCGCGGATGGCATCGCTGCCGAAGTTCATGCGATGATCGCCCTCGAAGGCATAGGTGGTGCGGATGTCGGGTTTGCGGTCGATCACATAGGGGGTCTCGCCGTTGCCGGAGAAGGTGTCCACGCGCATGGCGCCCTTGAGGCGGCGCTCGGCATGGTCGCGGATGCAGGGGCCGTTGACGCAGCTGCCCTCGCAGGCGCTCATTTCAATGAACACCTTGCCGAACTCGCTGTTTTCGATCTCGTCAAACACGCCGCGGCAGTTGTCGATGCCGTCGATGGCGATGCGGCGGTAGCCTTCCACCTTGGCGGTGGCCTTCAACACGCCGCCGGTGGCGGGGTAGAGGCGGGTGAGAGCGCCCTCGCTGGCGGGATCCACATGCTCGTAGGGCAGCTCGATGCCCTCGCTGGCAAACCAGTCGGCCAGCTCGTCGAAGGTGAGCACGGCGTCCACATAGCGGCTCTCGTCGCCCTCCTGCTTCTTGGCGATGCAGGGGCCGATGAACACCGTGTAGGCGTCGGGCTGCTGCTCCTTGATCAGCTTGCAGTGCGCCTCCATGGGGGTCATCACCTTGGCCAGATAGGGCAGCATGGTGGGGTAATACTTCTTGATGAGCATGTTGATGGAGGGGCAGCAGCTGGAAATGACCACGTGCAGCTTGCCCTCACGCATGATGTTGGCATACTCCTCGCTGACCAGCTGCGCACCGATGGCGGTCTCCTGTACCTCGGCAAAGCCAAGGCTCACCAGCGCATTGGCGATGACGGACAGGTCGCGGATGCGGAAGTTGGCGATGAAGGAAGGCGCCAGGCTGCACACCACGCGCTTGCCGGCGGCAATGGCGGCCTTGACCTGCATCACATCGTCGCGCACCTGCTTGGCCTTCTGGGGGCAGGTGACAAAGCAGCGGCCGCAGAGGATGCAGTCGTTATGCACGATCTCCGCGGTCTCGTTGGCGAAGGTGATGGCCTTCACGGAGCAATCGCGGATGCACTTATAGCAGTCGGTACAGTTATTCTTGTTCAGATTCAGTATGTCTTGCATGGTCGCTCCTCCGGACAAACAGTACGATAGGGCTGGCGTAAAATACGTCAGCCCATCGGGCGGTATGATCTTTGATTACAGGCGGGGAAGCACGTCCTTCTCGAAGAAGGAGCGGGTATCAGCCGGGGTGAGGGAGAAGGGCTCGCCATCCACGGTGACGCACACGCCCTTCTGGCAATTGCCCATGCAGAACTGGCCAGCCAGCTCGATCTTATCGCTCAGATCATTGTCCTTCACCAGCTTCTGCAGCTCCTCCACGATCATGCGGGAGCCCTTCAGGTGGCAGCTGGAACCAATGCAAATGGTGATCTTCATGATGGTCGTCTCCTTTTGTGATTACTGATAATCCACAACGTTGACCCAGCTCAGCAGGAATTCCCGCTCGTCGGCATTGCCCTTCACGGACTGGCTGGCAGCCACGATGGGCATCCACTTCTGCACATACTGCATGGCGGTGTCGCTCTTCTTGCAGAACAGGTTCAGATATTTCTTTGCCAATTCTTTGTCGCCGGAGAGGCAGAAAAGCAGGTAGGTGCGGGCGGCATCGGCCGAGGCGTTGCCCTGGGTGGCATGGGACCAGTCCAGAACGTAGGGGGTGCCATCCTCGGCGATGATGATGTTGGAGGGGTTGAAGTCGCCATGGCACACCTTGTTGTGCTTGGGCATGCCTTCCAGACGGGTGTGCAGGTCGTAACGGGTGGTGGCGTCAAGCTCCGTCTGGCTGATCTTGCGGTTCATCTTGTCCTTCAGCTTGTTCAGCATGGGGCAGGTCTTGCTGTGCATTTCCAATTGCAGATCCACCAGCAGCTCCAGATATTCGTCCTGACGCTCGCCTTCCTCGTCCTCCTGCATCAGCTGGGCGAGGGTCTTTCCCTTAATATATTCGGAGACGATAGCCCATTTTCCTTCTACCATAGTAACTTCTAACACGCGGGGAATGTTCAGGCCGGTCTCCTCGATGCGGGCCTGGTTCAGCGCCTCGTTGAGCACATCGGCCTTGGAGTATTCAGCGTCGAATACCTTAACACACTTGTCGCCGTCGCGGTAAATGGTCTTTTTGTTGCGCAGGGCGATGACACGATCCAGCTTCATATCCGTTTCCTCCTTATTACGCCTTGCGGCCCTTGCTGTAAACAGCCTTGATGGTATCGGTGGTGTCCTTCACGGGCAGATCCTTTTCGGTGGGCATGGCCTGCTCCTCAAAGTGCTTGCCGTAGAAGGCGTTCAGGTACATCTGACGGATCTCGCTCATCAGGGGATAGCGGGGGTTGGCGCCGGTGCACTGATCGTCGAAGGCCTGCTCCACCATCTCGTCCAGGTTGGCCATAAAGGCTTCCTCGCTGATGCCGTACTCGGCGATGGTGTCCTTGATGCCCACCTTATGCTTCAATTCGTTGATGGCGGCAATAAGTCCTTCCAGCTTCTGCTCGTCGATGTCGCCCTTGATGCCCAGGTAGTCGGCGATCTCGGCGTAGCGCGCCAGGGTGTGGGGATGATCGTACTGGGAGAAGGTGCCCATCTTGGCGGGCGCCTCGCTGGCGTTGAAGCGCAGCACCTCTTCGATCATCAGGGCGTTGGCCACGCCGTGGGGCAGGTGATGGAAGGCGCCCAGCTTGTGCGCCATGGAGTGGCACACGCCCAGGAAGGCATTGGCGAAGGCCATACCGGCCATGGTGGCGGCGTTGGCCATCTTCTCGCGGGCTTCCACGTCGGTCTGGCCGTTCTCATAGGCGCGGGGCAGGTACTGGAAGATGGTCTTCAGGGCCTTCAGCGCCAGGCCGTCGGTGTAGTCGGTGGCCAGCATGGCGGCGTAGGCTTCCACGGCGTGGGTCACAGCGTCGATACCGGAGGCGGCCGTCAGTCCCTTGGGCGCGGACATGTGGAAGTCCGTATCGATGATGGCCATGTTGGGCAGCAGCTCATAGTCGGCCAGGGGATACTTCACGCCGGTCTTTTCGTCGGTGATCACGGCGAAGGGGGTCACCTCGGAGCCGGTGCCGGCGGAGGTGGGGATGGCGATGAAGTAGGCTTTCTCGCCCATCTTGGGGAAGGTGTACACACGCTTGCGGATGTCGATGAAGCGCATGGCCATGTCCATGAAGTCAGCTTCGGGATGCTCGTAGAGCACCCACATGATCTTGGCTGCGTCCATGGCGGAGCCGCCGCCCAGGGCGATGATGGTATCAGGCTGGAAGACCGCCATCTGGGCAGCACCGGCCTTGGCGTTGGCCAGGGTGGGATCGGGCTGCACGTCGAAGAAGGTGGTGTGGGCAATGCCCATCTCGTCCAGCTTATCGGTCACGGGCTTGGTGTAGCCATTCTGATACAGGAAATTATCGGTGACGATGAAGGCCTTCTTCTTGCCCATGACGGACTTGAGTTCATCCAGAGCCACGGGCAGGCAGCCCTTCTTGATATATACCTTTTCAGGGGTGCGGAACCAGAGCATATTCTCCCTTCTTTCGGCCACGGTCTTGATGTTCAGCAGGTGCTTCACGCCCACGTTTTCAGAGACGGAGTTGCCGCCCCAGGAGCCGCAGCCCAGCGTGAGGGAGGGAGCCAGCTTGAAGTTATACAGATCGCCGATGCCGCCGTGGGAGGAGGGGGTGTTCACCAGGATGCGGCAGGTCTTCATGCGGGCGGCAAACTGCGCCAGCTTGTCGGCCTCGGTGGTCTCGTTGAGGTAGATGGAGGAGGTGTGGCCGTAGCCGCCGTCCGCCACCAGCTGTTCAGCCTTGGCCAGGGCATCCTCGAAGGAGGCAGCCTTGTACATGGCCAGCACGGGGGAGAGCTTTTCGTGGGCGAACTCTTCGCTCAGCTCCACGCTGTCCACCTCGCCGATGAGGATCTTGGTGCCAGCGGGCACAGTCACGCCAGCCAGCTCGGCGATCTTGGCGGCCTTCTGGCCAACGATCTTGGCGTTCAGGCCACCGTTGATGATGATGGTCTTGCGCACCTTCTCGGTCTCGTCGGGGTTGAGGAAGTAGCAGCCGCGGGCAGCGAACTCGGCCTTCACGGCCTCGTAGATGCTCTCCATCACGATCACGCTCTGCTCGGAGGCGCAGATCATGCCGTTATCGAAGGTCTTGGAGTGGATGATGGAAGAGACGGCCAGCAGCACATCGGCGGTATCGTCGATGATGGCGGGGGTGTTACCAGCGCCAACGCCCAGGGCAGGCTTGCCGGAGGAATAAGCGGCCTTCACCATGCCGGGGCCACCGGTGGCCAGGATGATGTCGCTCTCCTTCATCACGGTGTTGGTCATTTCCAGGGAGGGAACGTCGATCCAGTCGATGATGCCCTCGGGTGCGCCAGCGGCCACGGCGGCATCCAGGATCAGCTTGGCAGCGGCCATGGTGCAGCCCTTGGCGCGGGGATGGGGGCTGATGATGATGGCGTTGCGGGTCTTCAGCGCCAGGAGGCACTTGAAGATGGCGGTGGAGGTGGGGTTGGTGGTGGGGATCACCGCGGCGATGACGCCGATGGGTTCGGCGATCTTCTTCACGCCAAAGGCCTTGTCCTCTTCGATCACACCGCAGGTCTTGGTGTTCTTGTAGGCGTTATAAATGTACTCAGCGGCGTAGTTGTTCTTGATCACCTTGTCTTCCACAACGCCCATGCCGGTCTCGGCCACGGCCATCTTGGCCAGGGAGATGCGAGCCTTGTTGGCGGCAGAAGCGGCCGCCAGGAAAATCTTGTCCACCTGCTCCTGGGTGTAGGTGGCGAAAATCTGCTGCGCCTTGCGGGTCTTGGCCATGGCAGCAAGCAGCTTGTCTACACTGTCGATCACGATGCGATTCTGTTCATTCATCGGTTATGTCCTCCTGTTCTGGACTTTGCGTGGGAGCCTTTCATCCTTGGCTCGTTAAAAGTTTAACAAAAAGGTCGTTATTTGAAAATAATCAAAATGTTTATACGTCTTATCAAAAATGATAACAGAAAAAGAGCCGCCCTTTCGATGGGGCGGCATGGAGCGCTTAGAGGTATTTTCGCTTGGTCTGGCACAGGGCGGTGATGAACTGCTGATCCATCTCCGTGAGGCGGTAATTCTTGCGGTAGATCAGCACATCGCGGTAGCGGCGGGTGTTGTCGGCACAGGGCTTTTCCACCAGCTGGTAGCGATCCAGCAGGTTCTGCGGGATGGGGGAGACCCACATGAAGGTTTGCGAGTTGCGGCTGAGCAGCTCGAACTGGCTGGCGCGTTCGTACACGAAAATGCGGCGGCGCACATTGTCGGGCAGTTCGTCCTTGACCACCTTGGAAAGGGGCAGCGAAGGCACATAGGGATCGGCATGGGCAACCTCGATAAAAGGCGCCAGGTCGTCGAAGGTGACCTGATCAGCCTGCGCCAAAGGATGGTGGATGCTCATCACCGGGCGATAGGTGAACTCGGTGACCAGCTCGTAGTGCAGGTTTTTTTCATCCAGCAGGGATTTGAAATACACATCGTAGGATTCCGCATAGCGCAGAATGCCCAGCTTGTAGTCGTTTTCCAGAATGTTTTTGATGGTGCGCTGGGAGTTGGTCTCCTTGTAAAACAGCTCGGCATCGCCATCGGAGATCGTGTTGGAAAACTCCACAAAGGCCTCGGCAATGTAGCTGGAGCGGGGGACGGAAATGGAGAAGTGCTGCTTCTGTGCCAGGGTGCCGCGGTAGAGCTGCTCCACCTCGTCGATCTGGCTGAGGATGCGCTTGGCATAGGCCATGAACTCCTCGCCCTGGGCGGTGAGCCGCATGCCCTTCACCGTTCTGTCGAAAATGGTGATGCCCAGGTCGGTCTCCAGCTCCTTGATGCTGCGGCTCAGGTTCGGCACAGCAACGAACAGCTTCTCCGAGGCCTTGCTCAGCGAGCCGGTTCGTGCCACCTCGCAGGCGTATTTCATGTGCATGATGTTCAAGCCCGATCCCCTCCCAGTTACACATATGTGTACACATATTATAGCACATATGGCCGAAAACCACCATGGGGAGTTGGAAAGCTTTTGTTTGCGGGTGGCGGGCGATCACAGATCGCCCCTACGGATGCGAGGAAAAGGGCAGCGTTGGGGTGTGCGGCAGAACCACTCCTTCCGTCAGCCGCAAGCGGCTGCCACCTCCCTCGGGGAGGGAGGCTTTTGGTGTGCGCAGCCAAACAATTCTCGCGTCGCGGCGCGACCGTATTCGCGCCGTGACCCCTGCAAAGAGAAAACCCACTTCCAACAACTGAAAGTGGGTTTCGAAAGGGTCGAAGACCCTTCGCGGGTTGTCAGGGCAGAGCCCTGACCGGGATTCCCAAGGGCAGAGCCCTTGGGCGGAGTCCAGAGGCAGAGCCTCTGGTTACTTCAGACCCAGCTCGGCCTTGGTGGCGACGTGGAGGCCGTGGGCGGTGAGGCGGGAGACGAAGGCGTTTTCGTCCTTGAGGCGGAAGACCATGCAGGCCTTGCCGTCGGCGTGGGGGAACATGGAGTACATATAGTCCACGTCGATATTGCCTTCCGCCAGCACGTCCAGCACATTGGCCAGGCCGCCGGCCTCGTCGGGAACGACCACCACGGTAACGGGGGTCATGTTCAGGATGCAGCCAGCGCCAAGCAGCACGCCGGTGGCCTTTTCGCTGTCGTCAACGATGAGGCGCAGCACGCCGTAGTCCTTGGTTTCGGCGATGTTGATGGCGCGCATATTGATGGCATTGTCAGCCAGGAGGCGGGTGATCTGCGCCAGCTGACCGGCACGGTTTTCCAGGAAAACAGAGATCTGATGAACGCTCATGTTGTCGCCTCCTTAAATCTTGCGCTTGTCGATGACGCGCACGGCCTTGCCCTCGGAGCGGGTGATGCTCTTGGGGGACACGATGCGCACCTTGGCGTAGATGCCCAGCATGGTCTTGAGGGCGTTGACCAGCTTCTTCTCCTGCTCGGCGATGTCGGCCAGGGAGTCGGAAAACTTGTCGGGCGCCATTTCCACCATGACCTCCAGGGTATCGGAGTGGTTCACGCGGTCAACGATGATCTGGTAGTTGGCCGGGTAGCCCTGCTCCAGCAGCACGGTCTCGATCTGGGAGGGGAAGACGTTGACGCCCTTGATGATGAGCATATCGTCGCTGCGGCCCATGGGCTTGGACATCTTCACATGGGTGCGGCCGCAGGAGCAGGGCTTGCGGGTCAGCACGCAGATGTCGCGGGTGCGGTAGCGCAGCAGGGGGAAGGCTTCCTTGGTGATGGAGGTGAAGACCAGTTCGCCCTTGGAGCCTTCGGGCAGCACTTCGCCGGTTTCGGGGTCGATGATCTCGGCAATGAAGTGATCCTCGTTGATGTGCATACCGGTCTGCTCGGAGCATTCGTAGGAGACACCGGGGCCGGAGGTCTCCGTGAGGCCGTAGATATCGTAGGCCTTGATGCCCAGCTTCTGCTCGATATCGTGGCGCATTTCCTCGCTCCACGCCTCGGCACCGAAGATACCAGCCTTGAGCTTGATCTTGTCCCGCAGGCCCATCTCATGGATGGACTCGGCCAGATAGGCGGCGTAGGAGGGGGTGCAGCACAGGATGGTGGAGCCCAGGTCGGTCATGAACTGGAGCTGGCGCTCGGTGTTGCCGGAGGACATGGGCAGGGTGAGGCAGCCCACCTTGTGGGAGCCGCCGTTCAGGCCGGGGCCGCCGGTGAACAGGCCGTAGCCGTAGCTGACGTGGCACACATCGTCCTTGGTGCCGCCTGCGGCCACGATGGCGCGGGCGCAGCAGTCCTCCCACAGGTCGATATCATGCTGGGTGTAGAAGGCCACCACGCGGCGGCCGGTGGTGCCGGAGGTGGACTGGATGCGCACGCACTCGGAAAGGGGCTTGCCCATCAGGCCGTAGGGATAGGCATCACGCAGGTCATCCTTGGTGAGGAAGGGCAGCTTGTGTAGGTCGTCCACGGACTTGATGTCGTCGGGGGTGACACCCTTTTCTTCCATCTTCTGACGGTAGTAGGGGACGTTGTCCCACACGTGCTTCACCTGCTTGACAAGACGCTCGTTCTGCCAGGCCAGAATCTGCTCGCGGGACGCGGTTTCGATCTCAGGCTGATAGTAGTTTGGCATGGGTCAGTCCCTCCTTCTAATATGGTAGATTTATTACGCTTCTCTTCCGAGAACAAAAGCCTTTTTGTTAAGCTCCAGGAACTTGGCAGGCACGGACTTTTCGATGGCCTCCAGCCACTCGTCCAGGGTGAAATCGAAATTGCGGGAGAGATGTCCCATCAAAACGATGTTCACCGCCTTGGCGCTGCCTGCTTCCTCGGCCAGCTTCAGGGCGTTGAAGGCGTCCACCTGGATGCCCTCTGCCTGCATCTTTTCAACCAGGTCGGCGGGGTATTCCGCAGCGCCGGTGATGACGGGCATGGGGTTGATCTGCTGGGTGTTGGTGACGATCTTGCCATCCTTGCGCAGGTATTCCGTCCAGCGGGCGGCTTCCAGCAGCTCAAAGGAGACGATGTAGTCCGCCTCGCCCTTATCGATGACGGGGGAGTAGACCTTGTCGCCGAAGCGGACGTAGGTCACCACGCTGCCGCCGCGCTGGCTCATGCCATGGACTTCGGAAACCTTGATGTCATAGCCCTTGGTGAGCAGCAGCCGTCCCAGCAGCTTGGAGGCCAGCAGGCTGCCCTGGCCGCCCACGCCCACGATCATGATGTTTTTCGTCTGCATGGTCAATCCTCCTTTGCGGCCTGGATGGCATCGAACTTGCACAGCTGCTGGCACACGCCGCAGCCGGTGCACAGGGTGTTGTCAATGGTGGCCTTGCCGTCCTTCATAAAGATGGCGGGGCAGCCGATCTTCATGCACATCTTGCAGGAGCGGCACTTGTCGCTCTCCACACGCACGGGCTTGTTGTGCTTGACATACTTCAGCAGGGCGCAGGGGCGGCGGCTGATGATCACGCTGGCCTCGGGGGCGGCAAGCTCTTCCTTGATGGCGGCTTCCGTTTCGGCCAGGTCATAGGGATCCACCACCCGCACCCGGCGGATGCCCACGGCGCGGCAGAGGGTCTCCAGGTCGATCTTGGTGCAGGGGTCGCCCTTGAGGTTGAAGCCCGTGGTGGGATTCTGCTGGTGGCCGGTCATGCCGGTGATGGAATTATCCACGATGATGATGGTGGCGTTGCTCTCGTTGTAGGCCACGTTCACCAGGCCTGTGATGCCGCTGTGCATGAAGGTGGAATCACCAATCACCGCCACAGTCTTGCCATCAGCAGCGCCCTGCAGAGCCTTGGTGAAGCCATGAGTGCCGGAAATGGACGCGCCCATGCAGATGGTGGTGTCCAGCGCCCCCAGGGGCGGCACGGCACCCAGGGTGTAGCAGCCGATGTCGCCCAGAGCCGTGATCTTGTTTTTGGCCAGGGTGTAGAACAGGCCGCGATGGGGGCAGCCAGCGCACATCACCGGGGGACGGGCGGGGATCATGTCGGCCACCTTGGCACCGGCTTCGTCCTTGGCGATGTTCAGCTTGGCGGCCACCAGGTTCTGGGAGAACTCGTCAATGCAGGGGAAGGTGTCCTTGCCCTTGACCTTCAGCCCCAGGGAGAGACAATGAGCCTCGATGAAGCTGTCCAGCTCTTCCACAACGATCAGCTCGTCCACAGAGGCGGCAAAGTCGCGGATCTTCTTCTCCGGCAGAGGCCAGATCATGCCCAGCTTCAGCACGGGATATTTGTCGCCGCAGACTTCCTTCACATACTGATAGGAGGTGGAGGAGGTGATGATGCCGCGGCTGTGGTCGCTGCCCTCTTCCACGCGGTTGATCTCGGCGGTCTCAGCCCAGGCGGAAAGCGCCTTGGTGCGCTCCTCCACCACGGGGTGGCGGCGCTTGGCGTTGCCGGGCATCATGATGTACTTCTGGGGGTTCTTCTCGTAGGGCTTGGAGCATTCCACCCGGTCGGCGGTCTCCACTACGGACTGGGAGTGGGCGATGCGGGTGCACATCTTCAGCAGCACAGGGGTATCGAACTGCTCGGAAAGCTCATAGGCCAGCTTGGTGAAGCAGAGTGCCTCGGCGGAGTCGGAAGGCTCCAGCATGGGGATCTTGGAGGCACGGGCGTAGTGGCGGGAGTCCTGCTCGTTCTGAGAGGAATGCATGCCTGCATCGTCCGCCACGCCAATGACCATGCCCGCATTCACGCCGGTGTAGCCGATGGTGAACAGGGGATCGGCGGCCACGTTGAGACCAACGTGCTTCATGCCGCAGAAGCTGCGCTTGCCAGCCAGGCTCGCGCCAAAGGCAGATTCCATGGCCACCTTCTCGTTGGGCGCCCACTCGGCATACACTTCCTGATACTTGGCCACGGCCTCGGTGATCTCTGTGGAGGGGGTGCCGGGATAGCTGGAAACAAAGGCACATCCGGCTTCGTAGAGTCCGCGGGCAACGGCTTCGTTGCCCAGCATGAGCTGCTTCATGGAGGAACCTCCTTAGTTATTCTGGTCGCCGATGGAGTCCTTCACCGTTACCAGCACCTGACGGTCGTAGCAGGAGAACACCTCATCAAGGTGCTGCTGCGGCAGCCTGGGGGTGACAAGGGAAACCACCGGGACGATGATCAATCCGGCGATCATGCAGAAGGCGCCCGCGTTGATGGGGGACTGCAGAAGCACCGGGAAAGAAGACTTGACAAAGATATTGGCCAGCATGACTACCGTGGAGAAGATGAAGCTTGCCCACACGGCGGCGGGGGTGGCGCGCTTCCAGTACAGGCCGTAGAGGAAGGGAGCCAGGAAGGCACCGGCCAGCGCGCCCCAGCTGACGCCCATCAGCTGAGCGATGAAGGTGACGTTGGACTTGTACTGCAAAATGGCCAGCACCACGGAAATGACGATGAACACCACGATCAGCGCGCGCATGACCTTCAGCTGCTTCTTCTCGTCCATGTCCTTCACGATGGTGCCCTTGATGAAGTCCAGCGTGAGGGTGGAGGAAGAGGTCAGCACCAGGGAGGACAGGGTGGACATGGAGGCGGACAGCACCAGCACCACCACCACGGCGATCAGCACGGTGCTCAGGCCGGAGAGCATGGTGGGAACCACCGCGTCAAAGCCCTGGGTGGCCACATCCACATCGAACAGACGGCCGAAACCGCCCAGGAAGTAGCAGCCGCCAGCCACGATGGCAGCGAAGATGGTGGAGATCACCATGCCCTTGTTGATGGCCTGCTCGCTCTTGATGGCGTAGAACTTCTGCACCATCTGGGGCAGACCCCAGGTGCCAAGGGAGGTGAGCAGCACCACGCCCAGCAGACCCAGGGGATCGGGGCCGAAGAAGCTGGCGAACACGCCGGGGGTTTCGGACACGGTGGGGTCGGACACCTGACCCAGCTTGTTCAGCGCTTCCATAAAGCCGCCCTGGCTGTTCAGCACGGCAGCCACCACGGCGATGATGCCCACGATCATGATGATGCCCTGCACAAAATCGTTGATGGCGGTGGCCATGTAGCCGCCGGCGATGACATAGATGGCGGTCAGCACGGCCATCACGATGACGCAGATGCTGTAATCAATGTCAAAGGCCATGCCGAAGAGGCGGGAGAGGCCATTGTACAAAGAGGCGGTGTAGGGGATCAGGAAAATGAAGATGATGGCGGAGGCGGCGGTCTTCAGCGCGGGGCTGTTGAAGCGCCGGGCAAAGAACTGGGGCATGGTGGCGCTGTCCAGGTGCTGGGTCATCACGCGGGTGCGGCGGCCTAGGAATGCCCATGCCATCAGAGAGCCAAGCAGCGCGTTGCCGATGCCTGCCCAGGTGGCGGCAATGCCGTATTTCCAGCCGAACTGTCCGGCATAGCCCACGAACACCACAGCGGAGAAATAGCTGGTGCCATAGGCAAAGGCGGTGAGCCAGGGGCCTACGCTGCGCCCGCCAAGAACGAAGCCGTTCACGTCGGTGGCGTGCTTGCGGCAGTACAGGCCGATGCCGATGGTCATGGCGAAGAATACAACGAGCATTCCGATTTTGATGAACAGATCCATGTGCAGTTCTCCTTCCGTACTACAGTACTACATTGTTTAACCGGTGATCTGTGCTTCTACCAATCTGCCCTGGCAATACTTCTCGCGCAGGACGGGTTTCTCGATCTTGCCGGTGGGGTTGCGGGGTACCTTGTCGAAGATGATCTTGCGGGGGCGCTTGTAGCGGGGCATGCCCTCGCAGAATTTGTTGATCTCCTCCTCGGTGCAGGGGATGCCTTCCTTGATCTCCACGATCGCCGCAGCGATCTCGCCCAAACGCGCGTCGGGCAATCCAATGACAGCCACATCCTTGATCTTGTCAAAGCCGCGGAGATAATCTTCGATCTGCACGGGGTAGAGGTTCTCACCGCCGGAAATGACCACGTCCTTCTTGCGGTCAACCAGGTAGATGAAGCCATCCTCGTCCATGCGAGCCATGTCGCCGGTGTAGAGCCAGCCATCGTGGAGGACTTCGGCGGTGGCCTCGGGATTCTTGTAGTAGCAGAGCATCACGCCATCGCCGCGGACGATGAGTTCGCCCACATCGCCCTGCTTCACCTCCTGCCCGGCGGGGGTGACGATCTTCGCCTCCCAGTTGTAGCCGGGCTTGCCGATGGCGCCCACCTTGTGCACGTTTTCCACGCCCAGATGCACGCAGCCGGGGCCAATGGACTCGGAAAGGCCGTAGTTGGTATCGTACTGGTGGTGGGGGAAGATCTTCATCCAGCGGTGGATCAGGCTGGGGGGCACGGGCTGCGCGCCGATGTGCATCAGCCGCCACTGGTCAAGGTAATAGTGGTTCAGGTTCACCCGGCCTGCGTCGATGGCGTCCAGCAGATCCTGCGCCCACGGCACCAGCAGCCACACAATGGTGCAGCGTTCGTCATTCACCGCGCGGAGAATCCACTCGGGCTTCACGCCGCGGAGCAGCACCGCCTTGCTGCCGGAGAACAGGGAGCCGAACCAGTGCATTTTGGCGCCGGTGTGATACAGGGGCGGGATGCACAGGAACACATCATCGTGCTGCTGGCCGTGGTGGGCTTGCTCCACCTCGCAGGAATAGGCCAGGGCGCGGTGGTTGTGCAAAATAGCCTTGGGGAAGCCCGTGGTGCCGGAGGAAAAATAGATGGCGGCGTAGTCCTTCTCGCACAGGGAGACCGGCGGGGGCGTGGAGGAGCAGAAGGTGGTCAGCCGCAGGCAGTCCTCGGTGTAATCGGGGCCGTTCTTGCCCACATAGAAGATGAATCGCAGGGCGTCCAGCTCGTGCTGGATGGCGTCCATGCGGCTCACGAATTCGGGGCCGAAAACCAGCACCTCCACATCGGCCAGGTCGAGGCAGTACTTGATCTCATCGCTGGAATAGCGGAAGTTCATGGGAACGGCGATGCAGCCAGCCTTGAGGACGCCGAAATAAATGGGCAGCCACTCCAGGCAGTTCATCAGCAGAATAGCCACCTTGGTGCCGCGCTTCACCCCGCGGGAAAGCAGCAGGTTGGCAAAGCGGTTGGCACGGGCGTCGAACTCGCGCCAGCTTAGCTCCCGGCGGTAGGGTGCATCGGGGTTCGCGCTTTCGATCAGGTTGAACTCACGCCAGGTCACGGCGTTGTCGCGCTCCTCGGAGGGGTTGATCTCCACCAGCGCGGTTTCCATGCCGTAAAGCCTGGCGTTACGCTCTAAGTAATCTGTAAGCAGCACGGTGATAATCTCCTTTGTATTGTACATTTGACAATTATTTTACCAGTTGGGACATGATAAGTCAACGCGCGTATTGTATCTAATTTGTACATTTTATTGACAGAGCCGCCCTTAGTGCCGTAAACTGATGAAATAAAGGAGATGCATAGCATGATCATTGATTTTCACACCCACACCTTCCCGGACAGGATCGCCGCGGGTGCCATTGGCAAATTGCAGCAGGCCAGCCATTCCGCCGCCTTTTCCGATGGCACCATGGGCGGGCTGCAAGCCTCTATGAAGGGGGCGGGCATTGATTGGTCGGTGGTGCTGCCGGTGGCCACCAACCCGGTGAAGGTGGGCTCCATGAACGACCTTTCTGCGCAGCTGACGGGGAAGGACGGGCTGATCTACTTCGGGTGCATCCACCCGGAGATGGAGGGCGCTGAGCAGGAGCTGACCCGCATGGCTGCCCTGGGGCTGAAGGGCGTGAAGATCCACCCGGTGTACCAAGGCGTGGATATCGATGATGTGCGGTTCGTGCGCATATTGGCCAAGGCGGGAGAGCTTGGGCTCACCGTGGTGATGCACGCGGGGGACGACATCGGCTTCCCCGGCGTGGTGCGCTGCTCCCCGGAAATGACCCGCCGCGCTTTGCAGCAGGCGGGCGGGGTGAAGCTGATCTGCGCCCACATGGGCGGCTGGCGCAACTGGGAGCGGGTGGCAGACTGCCTGACGGATACCTCGGCCATGATCGACACCGCCTTCTCCCTGGGCAGCATCACTCCGCTGGAGCCGGGCTACTATACCCCGGCGCAGCTGCAAATGCTGGATGAAGACGGCTTCTGCCAGCTGGTGCGCGCTTTCGGCAGTCAGCGGGTGGTGTTCGGCACGGACAGCCCCTGGGCGGATCAGGCGGAGAGCCTTAAGCAGATTCAGGCGCTGCCGCTGACGGAGGCAGAGAAAGAGGATATATTGTCCGGCAACGCAAGGCGGCTGCTGGGACTGTGAGAAACGGCTCCGGATCGTATGATCCGGAGCCGTTTTTGTGTGGGATTATCGAACGATCTGATACAGGACATACTGGCCGGGAATGGCGCGAACCTCGAAGACCGTCTCCGCTGCATCGGTGTACAGGGGCTTGATCTCGCGGCCTTCCACGGGCAGCTTCAGCGCCTTGGCCTCGCCCATGATGTGCAGCTTGATGGTGCTGGGCTGCACGCCGTTATCCACATAGGGGTAGACGATGAAGGTATCGTTGTCGTAGACGAAGAGGCTGATCTCCGCGCCGCCCTCCAGATACACGCCGCCCACGGGGAACTCCGCACGGATGCGGGTCAGCACGGTCTCGGGCATATGATACAGGTCGGTGAAGGCGTCCGGCACGGTGAGGGTGATCAGCTGTCCCTTGCCGTAGGTGTCGTGGAGCATCACGCCGTAGTTCTCGTTGCCGCACACGGACTTGATCAGCGCCCAGGTGGCATTGTTGCGGTGCTCCGGAACTTCCAGCAGCATGGGCTTGTTGCCACGGGGATAGTGCATCACGCGATGGTGCATGATGTTGCGTACCTGCTCCACCATGAAGTCCGCCGTCAGCACCTTGCGGCCGCGGAAGCGGATGGAGGTCATGCGCTGAATGCCGCGATCCATGGTGGCCTGCATGAAGCCATGGGTCACCAGGGCCTTGCCGCCCTCGGCCACGTACTTCTCCAGCTTATCCACGATGTCGGGATCGCAGGCGGAGGAGCGGGTGAGCAGCATGGTCTCGCTTTCGGCGGGGAAGTAGGGCGTGCAGACCACCGGAAGACCCACCATGCCCAGGAAGTCCTGCACATTGTCCTCGCCCTGGCAGTTGTCGGGCAGGTAGCAGGGGATGCCGATGGGCTTGCCGCAGTGATCCAGCACCGCATCCAGCTTATCCAGCTGATAGCCCAGGGCAGGCACGTTCATGGTGTCTACCAGGGACTGGAAGCAGAACATCATCATTTCCTTGGGCTTGGAGAAGGCGGTGAGATAGGCCTGCTCCAGATAATGCTCGGTGATGTGCATATCATAGCCATCGAACCAGCCGCCGCCGTTGTGACCCGGCCACATATTCTCGAAATAGGTCATGAGGGAGTAGCTGAGGTAGCGGGGCAGGTGCTGGTCGGTGGTGATGGGGTCGCGGGTCTCGGTGCCGGTGTAGATGTTGTCAAAGATGGTGCGCTGCTGGGCGGGGTTGTAGCCCGTCTCCTGGAAGGATTCTGCCCAGTTGGGATACTTGATGGTGATGGAACAATTGGGGTTCACGGCCTTGGCAGGGGCGATCATGTACTCCTTGCTGACCCGCTGCATCAGATCCAGGCGATAGCCCTGCCAGGAGCCATCGGTGATGCCGTGCTCCTTGTTGTAGGCATCGCGGCCGGCGCGGCAGGCGGGGCAGGTGCAGTTGGTGAAATAGAAGTCGTCGATGATGAACTCGTTGAAGTGCTTGCCCAGGAAGGTGGAGACCTCCTTGAGGGTGGCGAGCATCTTTTCATCATTGTAGCAGAAGGTGTTGAACATGCGCTGCTTGGGTTCCTCGCCGGGCAGGTCGTCGATGGTGGTGGTGATGCCGCCAGCCACCTCGATGCTATGGCTCTCGAACACGGCCTTGCACATCTCCACCTGCTTTTCATCGGCAAAGATGGAACGGAAGGGCTCCAGGTACACCTTGTCCAGGCGCATATGCTTGCCAAAGAAGGCCAGGTCGGCCTCCAGCTTTTCGCGGGTGGTGTTCTGGGTGCCGCCCGCCACAAAATAGACCACGAGCTTGAAGTTTCGATAGTTGCCCATGTGTGATCCCTCCGGAAATATGGTGTTGTGTTGGTTAGGGGTATTGTATCACCACCGGGAAGCAAAGGCAAGATAAATTCGTTGCATATTCAACGAATTTATCGAAAAACAAAGTAACCTAAACGTTGCATTGATCTGCGTTGTATGGTATACTGATTGTAACTTATTTGATGAATATACGTTTATCGGTTGAACAGGCAGAATGCTATTTGGCTGGAGGCAGCAATGTATACGAAGGAGCAGTTATCGAAGTATCCGTACTTTGCGGAAGTCTTCAACTCGGGAGACGCGAGCAATGTGGTCGATTCTTTGACGGGGCTCGTTTCCCGGAAGTATATGATCGGGTTCATCCAGCACCTGGTGGAGCACAAGGTGCCCTTCACCCTGGCGCTCATGGATCTGGATAACTTCAAGTTCGTCAACGACACCTACGGTCACAAAATGGGCGATGGTGTGCTGGCCGGTGTGTCCAGCGACCTGGAACGATACCTTGAAGATTACGGCATTGCCGGCCGCTTCGGCGGCGACGAATTCCTGATCGTGAACTTCCGCGACCATCGCTATGATGAGATCAAGGCCTTCTTCATAGGGCTGTATTCCAACTACAATGTGCTGCGGAAAAACATTGAGCTGGGCGACTGCGAGCCCTTTATCACAGGAACGATCGGCAGCGCGGTGTTCCCGGAGGACGCCCAGGACTATGCCACCCTGTTCAGCCTGATCGACAAGGCGCTGTACCGGGGCAAGACCAAGGGCAGAAACTGCTACATCATTTATGTGGAAGCAAAGCACAAGGACATCACCATCCAGAACCTGGCCAGCAGGGGGATATACACCATCTTCCACGACCTGTCCTGCGGGTTCGACTCCCATGCGGCGCTGGCGGGCAAAATGAAGGCCATGCTGACGATCCTGCGCGACGATATGCGGATATCCGACCTGTATTACGTGGGGCACGACAAGCAGTTTAGGAGCGTGAGCGCCGGGGAAGCCCTGGGCGAGGTGAGCGACCTGGACAAGCTGATCGAAGAGGATATTTACACCACCAACGAGATCAGGCAGATCGCCGCCAAATCCCCCAGCATGTTTGAACTGTGCCGGGCGCGGGAGTTTGAAACGGTGCTGATGATCCGCATCGGCATCCAGGACAAGACCTTTGGCTACCTGATCTGCGCCGAACCCCACAACCTGCGCATCTGGCAGGACGACGAGTACGCCATCATGTTCTTTGTGGCCAGGATGCTGGCGGTGTACATGCAGGCCTCGGGGGAGAAAATCTGACGGAAAATGAAAACCGCCTTGGGAGCGATGAGTTCCCAGGGCGGTTTTTGCATAAGAAAAAAACCGCTTGAATCATCAAGCGGCTTGTGTGGGATTAGTAGGACTCGAACCTATGACCCCCACGATGTCAACGTGGTGCTCTAACCAACTGAGCTATAATCCCATGCGGTCAACGCAATATACTATATCATAACACAAAAGAAAATGCAAGCACTTTTTTTCAAAAATGCCTGCAAAAATGTGTTTGCTGAGGTTATTCGGCGCTGGCCTGCTCCACAAAGCGCATATCCACCAGCTCCTCGTAGGTGTAGTCGCTCTCGTAGAGGCCGGAGGCTTGCAGCACCGTCATGGTCATGGTCACGGCCTCGGGGCTGATGACGCCGTCCACGCTCCACAGGTGATCCTCATAGGCGCGGTCAAGGGCGGCGGCGCGGCCTTCGGCGGTGAGGGTGGAGAACTCCTTCTCCAGGATGCGCTCGGCCAGGCAACGATCCTCCTGCACGGCTTTGAGCGCTTTCATCATGGCGCGGACGAACTTCTGGCAGGTGTCGGGGTCGTTCTCGATGGTGGATTTCTTCACGCCGATGACGGAGTAGGCGTAGTCGCCCAGGTCGGGGAACTTCACGAAGGGTTCCTCCCAGATGCCCGCGGTGACGCCCTCCATGATCTGCGGTTCGCCGCCGTTGCCGATGTCGCCCTGGCCGTGCTGCAGCATGGCGGTAACGGTGGAGGCATCGGCGTTCTCGATGAGGGTCACATCCTTGTCGGGATCAAGGCCGACCTGCTGCACCAGGTAGCGGGTCAGTAGGTTAGGGGAGCCGCCGAAGCGCCCGGCCACAATGCTCTTGCCTTTGAGGAAGGCAGCCATGTCCGCATCGCTGTCGGAGGCGGGGGCAAGGCCTTTGCGGGCAAAGAGGTACACATTGGCGCGGTTCACGCAGTTCACAATGCCGATGATGGGGTCGGCATTGCCCTCGTTGGCCAGGGCGCAGGAGTCCACGCCGCCGATGACGGCAAAGGCGTCGCCGGAGACCACGGCGGTGACGTGCGCGCCGCCGGTGGCCTGCACGACGTTGACTTCCAGGCCTTCCTCGGCAAAGTAGCCCTCGTGGATGGCCACGTACAGGGGCAGGTAGCCGATGAGGTGGACGGGCTCGGCCACGGTGAGCTGCTTGGGTGCTTCCTCGGCTGCGGCGCAGGAGAAGAGCAGCAGGGCAGTCAGCATTAGTGAGAGAAGCTTCTTCATGGGCATGACCTCCGTTCAGTTAGTCGTTTGTTCTGCTGACCAGCGGCGGGAGAGCAGCTTTTCCAGCAGCACCACCGCCAGGTACATCAGAACAGAGAGGATGGACAGCACCACCACGCCGACCCAGACCAGCTTCAGGTCGAAGGTGGTGCCTGCATAAACGATCATACGCCCCAATCCGCGGTCTGATGCTATGAATTCGCCCACGATGGAGCCGGCCATGCTCAGGGCGATGTTCACCCGCAGGCCGGAGATGATCCAGGGCATGGCGGAGGGAACCACCAGCAGCGTAAACACCTGGCGGCGCCTGGCGCCCAGGGAGAACAGCAGCGTGGTGAGCGCAGGATCAACGGCCTTGGCGCCGCTCCAGGCGGAAATGGCGGCGGTGATGACGGTCATCAGAAAGGCCAGGATCACCTTGGAGGAAAAGCCGATGCCGAAGAGGATCACCAGCACGGGGGCCAGCGCCAGCTTGGGCAGGGCGTTGAGCACCACCAGCCAGGGTTCGGCCACCAGGGCAGCGCGGCGGCTGAACCAGAACAGGAGGCCGAGCAGCGAGCCGATCACCGTGCCCAGCGCAAAGCCCAGCAGGGTGGAGGCGCTGGTGTAGGCAATGTCCCGCCACAGGTCGCCGGTGCGCCACTTGGTGACAGCGGTGCGGAAGATCTCTGTGGGACTGGAAAAGAAGAAAGCGTCCAGCCAGCCAAGGCGCGCGCCAAGCTCCCACAGAGCGATGAGGCCGATGAGCAGTCCCCAGCGCCACAGGTTCACCGCGTAGCGGCCGACCTGCTTTTCCTGCTGCACACCGGAGGTGATGGAAGCGGCTTTCATGAGACGCTCACCTCCCGCAGAAGAAGGGTCATGAGCTGGGCTTTGAGCTGCATCAGCTCGGTGGAGACAAGCATATCCGGGGTGCGGGGGCGGGGCAGGGGCACGGGCAGGCGGGCACGGACGCGGCCGGGGCGCTCGGTGAGGACGATGATCTCGTCGGAGAGCAGCAGGGCTTCCTCCACATCGTGGGTCACGAAGAGGATGGTCTTGCGGGTCTCCTGCCACACATCAATGAGGGTCATCTGCAATTGCAGGCGGGTGATGGCGTCCAGCGCACCGAAGGGTTCATCCAGCAAGAGCACATCCTTGCCGGTGAGCAGCGTGCGCAGGAGCGCCGCCCGCTGGCGCATACCGCCGGAAAGCTGGTGGGGCTTCTTTTTTTCAAAATGGGCAAGGCCGCAGCGGGCGATCAGCGGCGCGGCGGCAGCACGAGCCTTGCGCCGGGAGGTGCCGCGCAGGGTTTGTCCCAGGGTGATGTTGTCCTCGATGGTGCGCCAGGGCAGGAGCAGATCCTTTTGCAGCATATAGCCCACCTGCCCGGCCTTGCCGACGATGGATGTATCGTTCAGGCGCACGTCGCCCGCGGTGGGCATCAGCAGCCCGGCAATGATGTTGAACAGCGTGGATTTGCCGCAGCCGCTGGGGCCGAGAATGGATACGAATGCGCCTCTGGGGATATCAAAGCTCACATCCTGAATGGCGGAGAGCGCATTGCCGCCGGCGTCAAACTGCTTTGACACCTCCTGAATGCTCAGGTAATTCCCATCAGGCATGGATGCTTCACTTCCTTTCCCGGCAGGCTTGTGGAAAAATCCGCTCTGCCGTCTGCATCAACCTATGCACGGGACGGAAAAGGGTGTATAATGCCATGGGGTGAGAAGGATGTTTGGATTGTGGATCGCACTGGATGGATCGATAGAGGAACAAGCCCTGCGGGATGTGCTGGAAAAGCAGCTGATTCCTTTTGAGGGCTTTACGGATGAACCGCCCGCCTTTGAAAATTGCGACACGCGGGAGGACTTTCTGCGCAGCGCCGCCAGCGCCGTGATGCTGGGCTTACCCCTGTCCATGGACGGAGTGGCGCGGCATCTTTCCGGCCAGGAGGCGTTGCCGGGCAATGTGCTGCGGAAATATGTGTGCCTGCAGCTGAGCCTGCTGCCGTACCTGCGCCAGAACAGTACCGTCACGCCGCTGGAAGGGTGTTTCCTGCTGGGCAACGACCTGCTGGTGGCACCCCTGGGCGAGGACGGGTGCATCGATGCCCAGCTCCCGCCGGGCGTGTGGACGGAGCTGGCCACGGGGGAGTGCATCAGCGGCAGGATGCGGCGCATCCGCGGGCTGAACGCCATGCCCGTGCTGGCCAGGGAAAACAGCGTGATCGCCATCGGCGTGGATGATCGGCGCACGGATGCGGACGACGCCGACCGGGTGACGCTGCATTGGTGCCAGCCGGGGGAACAGGCACGGTGTGTGCTGGCGGATGGGACGGAGTATCGTTTGCGCCGGGATGGCGACAAGTTCGCAGGAGAAAGCAATTCGGATAAGAGCTGGCATTTGATTGTCAGACAGGACGGAAATGAGATATTGGTGAAATGACAAAAGAGCAGCCGGAGGGCTGCTCTTTTGGAATGCGGAATTCGGAATGCGGAATTCGGAATTTAGAGTGTGGCGGCGGGCGATCGCAGATCGCCCCTACAGGGTGCGAGGGAAAGGAATGTGTTGAGGCAAGAGGCAGAACCACTCCTTCCGTCAGCCGCAAGCGGCTGCCACCTCCCTCGGGGAGGGAGGCTCAACCCCTCAGTCCCTTCGGGACAGCTCCCCTATGAAGGGGAGCCTTAGTTACTTTCCCTGCGTCGCGGCGCAACCGTATTTGCGCCGTGACCCCTGCAAAGAGAAAACCCACCCGGCCATCGCCGAATGGGTTTCGAAAGGGACGAAGTCCCTTCGCGGGATTCCCAAGGGCAGCGCCCTTGGGCGGGTTGTCAGGGCAGAGCCCTGACCGGGAGTCCAGAGGGCAGAGCCCTCTGGCATCGCGCCTTAGTCCACGCGTTCATCGCCCCAGTAGAAGAGGGCGACGGTGCCGGGGCCGGTGTGGCTGCCGATGGTGGTGCCGATGTGGTTGATTTCCACTTTGCCGTTCAGGCGGGGGAAGCGGGCCTCGATGAGGTCGGCCACGGCGCGGGCGTCGTCGTAGCAGGCGGACTGGCTGATGTAGCACTTGCCGGAGTAGTCGGTGCCGTTTTCGGCGTGCTCGGCCATGCGATCCACGATGGCGGAAATCACCTTGCGCTTGGTGCGGATCTTCTCGCGGGGAACCAGCTTGCCCTCGTAGCTCACGTTCAGCAGGGGGCAGATGTTCAGCAGCTTGCCCACAAAGCCGGAGGCCTTGCTGACGCGGCCGCCCTTGATGAAGAAGGTCAGGTCGGAGGTGAAGAACCAATGGTGCATGTTCTTCTTGTGGGCTTCTGCCCAGGCGGTCAGCTCGTCCAGGGACATGCCCTCGTCCCGCAGGTCGGCCAGCTTATCCATCAGAAGGCCAAAGCCGGAGGATGCGGCCAGGGAGTCCACAATGTTCACCTTGCGGCCGGGGAACTTGGCCTCCAGGCTTTCCTTGGCCAGACGGGCGGAATTGTAGGTGCCGGAGATGCCGGAGGACAGCGCCAGGTGCAGCACGTCCAGCCCCTGCTCCAGAAAGGGGGTGAAGTAGGCCTCGAATTCCTCGGCATTGACCTGGGAGGTGCGGGTGTCAGCACCGTCTACCATGGCCTGATAGAACTTATCGAAGGGCATGGACTGACCCAGGTCGTCCATGTAGTCCTTGCCGTCCAGCTGGTAGTGGGCGCAGACGTAGTGGATATCGCGGCTTTCAAAATGCTCCTTGGACAGATCAGCCGTGGAGCAGCAGCTGAGAACATAGTTGGCCATAAATGAATCCTCCTAATATGATGCCAGTTAAAAAAAGACAAATTCATTATACACCCAATTGTTCAAAAACGGAAGTCCTAAATGTGTTAAAACCGCAGAACGGTTTTTGAAAAACGGAAAGGGAGCGGCTGCTCTTGCCGCTCCCTTTGAACTTCAATGATCAGACCTTCCAGATTTCCTTGGCATACTGGGCAATGGTGCGGTCGGAGGAGAACTTGCCGGCGGAGGCTACGTTCATCAGGCACTTGCGGGCAAAGGCCAGGCTGTCCTTGTAATCCTGATTGACGCGGAGCTTGGCTTCCATGTAGGAGGCGAAGTCCTTGAGGATGAAGTAGTGATCCGGTGCGTGCCAGGAGGCACCCTCCAGCAGGGAGGTGCGCAGCTCGGCCAGCGCGCCGTCCTCATCGGGGAAGGTGCCGTCGATGAGGGCGTCCAGGCAGCGGGCAAGGAGTCTATCCTCCTTGTAGATGGCCTTGGGATCGTAGGTGGCCTTGATGGCGTTGATCTCCTCAACGGTTGCGCCGAAGATGTAGTTGTTCTCCACACCGGCCTGCTCCACGATCTCCACATTGGCGCCGTCGAAGGTGCCCAGGGTCACGGCGCCATTGAGCATCAGCTTCATGTTGCCGGTGCCGCTGGCCTCGGTGCCTGCGGGGGAAATCTGCTCGGACACATCTGCGGCGGGGATGAGCTTCTCCGCCCAGGAGACGTTGTAGTTCTGCACGAAGACCACCTTGAGCTTGTCGCAGGTGTCGGGGTCTTCGTTGACCATGTCGGCGATCATGTTGATGAGGTGGATCACCGCCTTGGCGCGGTCATAGCCGGGGGCGGCCTTGGCGCCGAAGATGTAGGCGGTGGGCGTGAAATTGGGCAGCTTGCCCGCTTTGAGCTGGTAGTAGATGCCCAGGATGGACAGGGCATTCATGAACTGGCGCTTGTACTCGTGCAGGCGCTTGATCTGCACGTCGAAGATCATGCCGGGATCCAGCACCACGCCTTCCATGTGGGCGATCTCCGCGGCCAGCTGGAGCTTCTTTTCCTTCTTCACCTCCATGAAATCCCGGCAGAGGTCGTCGTTGATGAAGGGCTTGAGGTTTTCCAGCTGATACAGGTCGGTGAGGAAGCCGTCGCCGATCTTCCCGGCGATGAGGCTGGTCAGCTCCGGATTGCACAGACCTAGCCAGCGGCGCTGGGTGATGCCGTTTGTCTTGTTCTGGAAGCGCTCGGGGTAGAGGGCGTACCAGTCGGCAAAGACATCGTCCTTGAGGATCTCGGTGTGGATGGCGGCCACGCCGTTGGTGGTGTGGGTGGCGTACACGGCCAGCTGCGCCATGTGCACCTGCTTCACCCGCTTGTTCCACTGGTTCGGCCAGATGATGCAGCGGGTGGCGCTGATGGGGGCGGATTTCTCGGCCATTTCAGCCTTGAAGCGCAGGTCGATCTTCTTGATGATGTCCACGATCTCCGGGCAAACGGAGGCCAGCAGGGGCAGATCCCACTTCTCCAGGGCTTCCTGCATCACGGTGTGGTTGGTGTAGGAGCAGGTGTCGCGGGCGATGAGGAAGGCTTCCTCGAAGGTGAGACCGTCGGCCATGAGCAGGCGGATGATCTCCGGGATGGCCATGACGGGGTGGGTATCGTTGAGCTGCACGGCGTGCTCGGCGGCGAAGAAGGAATAATCGCTGCCGTGGCGTGCCTTGTAGGCGCGGAACAGATCCTGCATGGAGGCGCTGACCAGCACGTACTGCTGCTTTACGCGCAGCTGCTTGCCCTCCCGGCGGGAATCGTTGGGGTAGAGGAACTTGGTGATGTCCTCGGCCTTGTTCTTGTCAGCGGCTGCCTGGGCGTACTTCTGCTGGTTGAACAGGGGGAAGTCGATCTCGCGGAGGCTTTCGCATTGCCACAGGCGCAGGGTGCCGATGTTCTCAGCCCCGTAGCCGATGATGGGCATATCGTAGGGCACGGCCAGCACGTCGCCGGACTTCATGGGAACCACCACAGCCTGATCCTGGCGGCGGATGCTCCAGGGATCGCCGAACTTCGACCAGTCGTCGGGTTCCTCGTGCTGGCGGCCGTCCACAAAGCTCTGCTTGAACAGGCCGTAGCGGTAGCGCAGGCCATAGCCGGTGAGGGGCACGTTGTGGGTCACGGCGCTGTCCAGGAAGCAGGCGGCCAGGCGGCCAAGACCGCCGTTGCCGAAGGCGTCGTCCTCGATGTCTTCCATAACGGCCAGGTCAACACCCCGCTGGGAGAGCAGGGCTTTGGCTTCCTCCAGCAGGCCAAGGCAATACAGGTTGTTGTACACCATGCGGCCCATGAGGAACTCGCAGGAGAGGTAGTAGGCCTGGCGCTTGCCGGCGCGCTCTTCCTCGCACTTGACCCAGGTGGGCGCCAGCGCCTGCATGGCGGCAGCGGAAAGGGCGTTGTGCAGCTGGATGGCATTGGCCTTTTCAAGGGTGGTATGCTCCTGGGTGAGCAGGATGCTTTCGGTCAGCTGAATCAGTTCGGTGGCGGTCATCATGCTTGATTCCCCCTGTGATAGGTATTGTTGAGTTCGCGCAGGTGCTTGGCGATTTCAGGCGTGGCGGCGCCGGGCAGCATACGCCACAGCCAGTTGCCGCCGATGGTGCCGGGCAGGTTCATGCGGGCGGCGCCGGGCAGGTGCAGGATGTCCTGCATGGGGAACATGGCGGTATCGGCCTTGGAGTCCAGCACGGCGCGGATAAAGGCCTCCGGGGCGTCCTCCGGCTTGTCGAAGCCCAGCACCCGCTTGGCGTGGTTCAGGGTGTTCTCGTCCTGGGTGTTCACCCAGCCCAGCACGGTGTCGTTGTCGTGGGTGCCGGTGTAGGCTACGCAGTTGGTGGCGTAGTTGGCGGGCAGGTGCGGGTTGCCGTCGTCGCCGCCAAAGGCGAAGGTCAGCACCTTCATGCCGGGATACTTCACATAGTCCAGCAGCCTGAAAACCCGGTCGGACAGGCAGCCCAGATCCTCGGCGATGATGTTGATGCCCGGCAGCTTTTTGCGGAAGGTGCGGAACAGGCTCTTGCCGGGGCCGACCACCCACTTGCCATTGCGGGCATTGGGTGCGCCATAGGGGATGGAATAGTAGTTGGCAAAGCCGATGAAGTGGTCGATGCGGATCACATCATACATCTTCGCCATGTGGCGCATGCGCTCCACCCACCAGTCATAGCCGCGCAGGCGCAGGTACGTCCAGCGGTAGAGGGGATTACCCCACAGCTGGCCATCGGCAGAGAAGTAATCCGGCGGCACGCCCGCCACCCGCTTGGGCAGGCGGTTCTTGTCCAGCTGGAACACCTCCGGGTGCGTCCAGGTATCGGCGCTGTCTTCAGCCACATAGATGGGCATATCGCCAAAGAGCTTGATGCCCAGGCCGTTGCAGTACTTCTTCAGGGCGTTCCATTGGCGCTGGAACAGGTACTGGCAGAAGATGTGGTACCGCACCTCAATGGCCAGCTGGCTGCGGTAGAACACCACGCATTCCTTGCGGCGGATGACGATATCGTGATCCGGCCACTTCGTCCACATGGCGCCGCCGAAATGGTTCTTGATGGCGGTGAACAGGGCGAAATCCTTCACCCACTCGTTCTGCTGAACGAAGTCCGCCAGTTCCTTTTCCAGCTTGCGCTCGGACTTGTCAAAGCAGCGGCGCAGGAGCATCTCCTTGTTTTCGCGCACGGCGGGGAAGTCGATCTTGTCCAGCTGGGCAGGGGAGAATTCCTCCTCCGGGGCATATTCCAGCAGGCCTTCCTCCTTCAGCTTGGCGCAGGAGATCAGCATGGGATTGCCTGCAAAAACGCTGGAGGACTGGTAGGGGGACTCGCCATAGCCGGTGGGTCCCATGGGCAGCACCTGCCACAGCTTCATGCCGCTGGCATGGAGAAAATCGGCAAAGTCATAGGCCTCCTGACCCAGGGAGCCGATGCCGCCGGGGCCGGGCAGGGAGGAGATGTGCATCAGAATACCGCTCTGGCGCATAAAGTATACGTCCTTTCAAGAGTGGATTATTTGACAGATTCACGCAGCCGCAGGGTGGCTTCCACCACCACATGGCGCGGGGCAACCTGGTGTTCCAGCATATCGGTGAGCACAAGCACGCTCTGCTCGGCCAGCTCTTCCACGGGCTGCTCCACGGTGGAGAGCCTCGGGATAAAGTATTTCCCCGTCTCGGTGCCGTCAAACCCAAAGACGCTGACATCTTCCGGCACACGCTTGCCCATATCCTGCAGGGCGCGGATCACGCCCATGGCCACAATGTCGCTCATGGTGAACACGGCGGTGGTATCGGGCTTTTCGGCAAAGAAGGCCCTGGCGCTGTCGTAGGCGCCCTTGAGGGAGAAGCGGGTCTCCACATAGCGGCTTTCATCGAAGGTGAGGCCGGCATCGTGGAAGGCGTCCTTCACGCCCTTGTAGCGCTGGGAAAGGCTGTCGCCATCGGCACGGCTGGCACCGAACACCGCCACCCTGGTGTGCCCGCGGGAGAGCAGCACACCGGCGGCTTCACGCGCCATGGCGCGGTCGTCGATGGACACGGAGGCGGCGCGGGGCAGGTTGGAATGAGCGGCATTCACGGTGGTGAACACCATGGGCAGATCCAGCCCGGAAAGCACCTGAGCGCGCTCGTCAATGCGGCTGCCCACAAAAATGAAGCCGGTGACCCGCTTCTCGTGCAAAAGGCGCAGGGCGGTCTGAAACTCGTCGGCCTTCTCGTCGATGTATTCGGTGAGGAAGGCGGCCTTGCAGTCCTTGGTGTGCTGGAGCATGGCCTCGGCCAGGGCATTGAGGAAGGGGTTCTGATGGCCGCGGATGATGATGGCCACCAGGTCGCTGTCCACCTGCTTCAGGCCGCGGGCATTGGCGTTGCCCACGAAATGGCAGGCGGCCATGACGCGTTCCACCTTCTCGCGGGTGGCCTGGTTCACATCGGGACGGTGGTTCAGCACGCGGCTCACCGTGGTCACGCTGACGCCCGCCTCCCGCGCGATATCCTTAATGGTATATATTTTCATGGGGATGCCTCCTGTTGTGGGGCTTGGTAACGTTTTCAGTCGGGTTAAGGATAGCATAATCCCGGAGTGAAGTCAAGCATAAATCAAAACAGAACGAAAGGCGGCGATTTGCACTTTGCGGGAAGTGTGGTATAATAGTGCAAAACCATGCAAGGAGGGAGCAGCGTGTCCGAGGAGAAAACCGTGTCCAAGCCCATGCAGCTGTGGAACAATGCGCTGAAGGCCGTGAAGGGCGATTCCACCGCCCAGCTGGTGGAGCAGTTCACCGCCGAAATGACGCTGGTGGCTGAGGGACTGTGCGAGGATCAGGCACGGCTGCGCCAGAGCGTGGAGGAACTGCGCCGGGAGGACGACCGCACCGCCCAGCGGCTGGCGAGCGAGGTGCAGGCGCTGGAGAGCGCCATCCGCGAGAACCAGCGGGACACCGACCAGCGCCTGGAGGACATGAGCCGCCGCCTGGCCGCCATGGAGAGCAAGGCAAGCAGCCGCCAGAAGAAGCACCTGGGGCTGGTGCAGCAGCTGACGATATTGGTGTCCATCGCCTGCGGCACCTGGCTGCTGGTGACCATACTGAATCTTTTCGCCCGATAAGCAGGAGGAAGCATGAAGACCTACGCTGAGATCGTGCAGGAATACAAAAAACGCCAGCGGGACACGGTGGTGGATACCATCGCCACCGGGCTTACGTATGTGGATGAGCTGGCCATTGATACCGGCCTGCTGGAGGAAACCGGGCTGCTGGCTGAATTGAGCGGATCGGTATGCACTGCGCTGCCCTTCGTGATGATCGCCGCCACCGAAGGAACCAAGGTGCTGCTGGGACGCAAGCCTGGCATGACCGGGCTGAAGGACGGCGCTTTCCGCATGGCCAAGACCGGCGCGGCCATGGGCGTGGGCAGCGCTGTGGCGGGCGCTGCGGGCTTCTGGGCGGCGATCCCCGTGACCATGGGCGTGCGGGCGCTGTTTGACAGGTATCGCTCCAAGGCACTCACCGGGCTGCGGGTGCAGGGGCGCATCAGCCGCCTGAAGGAGCTGAATGCGTTTTTGCGCAAGGAGGATGCGGTGACAACGGCTGCGCCAGAATATGGTGAGGCCGTCGAGGCCGTGGCAGTTGTTGAATAAAAAAGTGCAACAAAATAAGGGAGAGGCGCAACCTCTTCCTTTTTGCTTGATCAAAAAAAGCAGCTTTCCACCTCATCCGGCCTCACGGCCACCTTCCCCTCAAGGGGAAGGCTTTTGCATGGCCATGCACCATGGCTTCCCTTTGAGGGGAAGCTGTCCCGAAGGGACTGATGAGGTGGAAAGCTGCATGGTCTGCCCAGTAACTTTGCTGAGCATATTGGTTCACTTAGTTTTGTGCCGCGCTCTCCAGGTGTTCCCTTGCCGCCACAGCATTATCCGGCACGGTGTTTTCCAGGGTCATGGGCAGGCCGGGGTGCGCCTGGGCAAAGGCCAGCAGGCGGGTGTAGTCCATCAGGCCGGTGCCGCAGGCCATGGACTTCACATCCTCCGCGCCTTCCACGGGCTGGTAGTCCTTCATGTGCAGGATGCGGATGCGGTCGCCGAAGAGCTCGATGGACTGCGCCACCAGCTCATCCATGCGGGTGTAGTTGTGCATGTTCAGCAGGTTCACCGTGTCCAGGATGATCTGCAAATGGGGAGAATCGATGGCGTCCAGCACCTTCTTCGCCCGCTCGGGAGTGGAGACGATATGGCGGCACACCGGCTCGATGGCGATGACCGCGCCCACCTCTTCGGCATAGTCCACCACGGGGCGCAGGCGCTCGATGAAGAGCTGCAGGGCTTCCTCGGTGAAGCACTCCGGGCAGGTCTTGTAGCCGGCATTGGGGGCGCCGGTCTCGGTGCCCACCACGGTGGCGCCGATGGCTTTGGCAAAGCGCAGGTGGGCCTTGTAGCATTCCACGGTGTTGGCCAGTGCGGCCTCATCGGGGGTGGCCAGGTTCAGGTAGCAGCCCAGCACGGCGCATTCCATCTCATATTTGGCCAGCAGGCCGCGCACGGTGTTGGCCAGCTCGTCGGTCATCAGGGCGGGGGCGTCCTTCATGGAGAAGCCGGGGATGGTCTTGCTCAGGGCGATATGGGCGCAGCGGAAGCCCTGGGCGTGGGCGCTGCGCAGATGCTCTTCCAGATTGGAGCCAGTGGTATCGTGCAGGCGAATGCCGATGTTCATCTTGGGTGCCTCCTGTGGATGTCATTGCCAACAGTATACCGCATGGGGGCGGGTTTGGCAAGGTCAGCCGTGGCAGCGGGTGAGGAAGCTTTCGGCCTGGGCAAGGCTTTCCAGGGCGGCATCGCGGAAGGTGTCCAGCTGGGGGATCTGCGACTCCCTGGGCAGGGCAAGAAAGTCCCGCAGGAGGCAGAGAATGCCCTCCAGCTGGGCGGTGGCCTCGTCGAAGTCCTTTTCCCAGGCAATGCGGCGCAGATCCTGCTGCACCTGCATGCGGTCGATGGTGCGCTGCTTCTCATGGATCTCCTCGGCTCTGGCAGCGCGGCGCAAAAGTTCTTTGAGACCCTCCAGCATGGCGGAAACGCAGGGCTCGGCCATGAGGCGGGCAGCAGCGGTGTCCTCCGGGTCGCAGAAGGCGCTGTCGGCACGGTCGAGACTGGACTCCTTGGGGTAGGGCAGCCCTTCCTGGCGCAGCTCTTCGCGAACGGCTTCGATCATCTCCGGCCGGTGCTTGAGCAGGGTGCGGTATTTGTTCTGGTAGCGCAGCATCAGGCTGTGGTCGCCTCCGGCCATGTCCATCACGCAGGAGCGCACGGATATGCCCTGGCCCCGGGCCATCAGCACCTGGCGGAGCAGCTGGTGGGTTTCCTCGGGGGTGAAGGTGGCAAAGGGCGCGGCACGCAGATAGGTGGCATCGGGCTTCTGGCGCAGGCAGGCGTAATAATAGTTACGGATGCTGTTGGGCTTGCGGCCCAAGTCATCGGAGAGGGCCTCGAATACGCTGCGCAGAGGCGCGCCGCTGGCGGAGGCCTCCTTTACGGCGGTGAACAGACGGGAGGTTTCATCTTCCTGCCATCCGGTACGGGTGCGGGTCTTGACCTGACTTTCCATAAATAGCGATCTCCCTTCGCGCTTGTTGTCGTGTCTATGTTGCCCGGCGGGGCGGAAACTATACCGTCACAAAAGCGGCATCAGCGCCTCGGAAATGCCTTCTCTGCCGTGGAAGAACTGCCAGGCAGCGGCCTCCACATCGGCGGCGGGGATGTAGGCGTTGATCACCGTCAGGGCGCGGGCTGCGGCGGTTTCCATCAGTGCCTCGGTGCCGGTGGCGTACAGGCGCAGATCCTCCCGCACGGTGTGCAGGCTCTGCTTGCTCAATTTGCGCTGGCTTTCGGCAGAGGTGAGATACTGCAAAAGCTCGGCGGCGGCATCGTCTGCCCCGGGGAAGATGCTGGCCAGCCAGACCTGGTCGGTAATGACCTCGCTGGGGGTGATCACCCGGAAGGGGAATACGCCGTTCAGGGCGGTGATCTGCCCGGTGGTCAGCAGGGCGGCGGTGGCCTGGCGAGCCTGGAAGCGGCGGTAGATATCGGCCGGATCGGTGGTGGCGAAGTCCTCGGCCAGGGCGGGGCGCTCCGTCAAAAGGCACCCTAAGGTGAACAGCCCGCAGCCCTTGGGGGCAATGAGCGTCACCCCCTGCGGCAGGCCCGGCGTGGCAGTGGCATCAGGGTTGAGGGTGGCGGCAGGCTTGCCCAGCAGTGTGGTGGGGGCAGGGGTGGCGGCCAGCTGGGGTTCGGCGGCGCTGTCGATGGCCAGGGCGTATCCGGCGTAGCAAAGCGGCAGGCCGTATTGCTGCATCTGCCAGCGCCCGGCCCGGAGCAGCGGCTCGCGAATGCCGGTGATGTTGCTTAACGGCATGAATGCATCCTGCGGCGCAGTGATGGCGCCGGGGGTGTAGAGCAGGATGTCCGGCAGCACGGCGTCCTCCTTGGTGATTTCCTCCGGGGACACGGTGCGCAGGAAGGTCATGGCGCCGGGGTTCTGCTTCTCCCAGGTTTTCAGGCAGTCCCGCAGCCAGCTTTCACCGCCGCCCACAGAGGAACACACCCATATGCGCACCAGGCGGCGCTGGGCTGCATCGGTGCCGGGGATGGACTCCCGGGCGGGGGCGGCGGAGAGGGCGAACCAGATCACCACGCCCGTGAGCAGCAGGGCGATGATGCACAACAAAGGACGGTACTTCATGCGGATGCTCCTTTCATTTGTGGAATGTATATGAAAAGCGGCGGTGAATCATGCAAACGGGAAACTACCCCTTGCCAAACGAAAGGAAAACAATTATAATGGTTGTAAATGGTTCCAGTAAAAATTGAAAGGATGATTTACGTGGACGTTCGTCAGGTCTATGAGCAGTGGCTGCGTGATTTTGCGCAGGATGAGGATACGGTGAAGGATCTGCAGGCCATCGCCAACGATGATAAAGAGATCGAGGATCGCTTCTATACGGAATTGAGCTTCGGCACTGCCGGTATGCGCGGCGTGCTGGGCGCGGGCATGAACCGCATGAACCGCTATAATGTCCGCCGTGCCACCAAGGGCCTGGCGAAGTACCTGCTCCAGAAGCCCGAAGAGGCTGCCCGCGGTGTGGTGATCGCTTATGACAGCCGCCGCTGCTCTGCCGAGTTTGCCAAGGATACCGCCCTGGTGCTGGCCAAGGAAGGCGTGCCTGCGTTCCTCTTCGATGCGCTGCGCCCTGTGCCGATCCTGTCCTATGCGGTGCGCCACCTGAATGCTATTGCCGGCATCGTGATCACCGCCTCCCACAATCCGCCCCAGTACAATGGCTATAAGGTCTATGGTGAGGACGGCGCTCAGGTCGGCCCCGAGGCTGCCGAGGGCATCACCAAGATCATCCGCGCCACCGCCTATACCGACTGCACCCTGATGGACGAGCAGGAAGCCCTTGACAAGGGTCTGCTCAAGTACATCGGCAATGCCGAGGTGGACGACGACTATATCGCCGAAGTCAAGACCCTGTGCGTCCAGCCCGAAATGCTGGAGAAGATGGGCGCGGAGCTTTCCATCGTGTACACCCCCGTGCATGGTTCCGGCAATGTGCCGGTGCGCCGCATCCTGAAGGAAGTGGGCATCAGCAATGTGTCTGTGGTGAAGGAGCAGGAGCTGCCCGATCCCGCCTTCTCCACGGTGAAGGTTCCCAACCCCGAAGAGCCTGATACCTTCAAGCTGGCCATCAAGCTGGCTGACGAGAAGGGCGCCAAGGTGATCTTCGCCACCGACCCCGACTGCGACCGCCTGGGTGTGGCTGTGAAGACCTCCGCTGGCGACTGGCAGCTGCTCACCGGCAACCAGATCGGCTGCGTGCTGCTGCACTACATCCTCTCCGCCAAGAAGAAGCAGGGCAAGCTGCCTGCCAACGGCGCGGCGGTGAAGTCCATCGTGTCCACCAGCCTGTCCAACAAGATCGCCGCCTCCTTCGGTGTGGAGATGTTCGAGACCCTGACGGGCTTCAAGTTCATCGGCGAGAAGATCCAGCAGTTCCAGGATACCGGCAGCCACACCTTCCTGTTTGGCTTTGAGGAGAGCTACGGCTTCCTGTCCTCCACCTTCGTGCGCGACAAGGACGGCGTGAACGCCTCCCTGCTGATCGCCGAAGTGGCCTGTGCCTGCGCCGCCCAGGGCATCACCCTGTACGACTATGTGCAGTCCATCTTCGCCGAGTATGGCTACTTTGTGGAGAAGGTGGTCTCCGTGACCCTGCCCGGCAAGGAAGGCCTGGGTCGCATGAAGGAGATCATGGCTGGCCTGCGCAACAATCCCCCTGCCGAGCTGGCTGGCTTCAAGGTCACCGCTGTGCGCGACTACCTCAAGGGTACCCGCGTGGCTGGCGGCGTGGAGGAACCCACCGGCCTGCCTACTTCCGATGTGCTGTACTTCGAGCTGGAAGGCGGCAACTGGGTGTGCGTGCGCCCCTCCGGCACCGAGCCGAAGATCAAGCTCTACGTCAACTCCAACGCCATGGACAAGGACGAGGCCAACAAGATCAACGCCGATCTGCGTGCGGCCAGCGAAGCGCTGCTCGCGTGAGTCACCAAAGTGGCAGAGCCACTTTGGTGAGGTTGCACTCCGTCACTGTGTCCGGCGCAAGCGCCGTCCACGGCCGTTCCTCCGCGTAAGGAATGTTTTCCGCAAGCGGAAAACGCCCCGCCCCGGCGGCAAAGCCCCCGGATACGATTACAGTCAGAGGGCTGCGGCCCTCCGACACCTCCTGGGGTAATTCGACAATCCTGAGCAGGCATGGCACACGTCATGCCTGCCTTTCACGTTATGAGAAAGAAGGAATCCCAATGGATAAGCAAATGTATATGATTGAGCAGCTGAAAACCCTCACCGGCATTCCCAGCCCCACGGGCATGACCGGCGCGGTGACGGATCACCTGCTGGCAGAGCTGACCCGCCTGGGCTTTGCGCCGGAGCGCACCCCCAAGGGCACGGTGATCTGCTGCCTGGGCGGCGAGGGGCATCCGGTGCTGCTCAGTGCCCATGTGGATACCCTGGGCGCCATGGTGCGCGCCATCAAGGGCAACGGCCATCTGCGCTACACCCACCTGGGCGGCTATGACGACAATAACATCGAGAACGAGAACATTCTGGTGCATACCGCCGAGGGCAAGACCTATTCCGGCACGGTGTATTCCAGCAAGGCCAGCAGCCACGTGTGGGGCAGCCAGTCCGCCACGCCCCGCAGCGACGAGTTCCTGGAGGTCATTCTGGACGAGGATGTGAACACCAAGGCGGAGGTGGAAGCCCTGGGCATTGCCGTGGGGGACTTCATCAGCTTTGACCCCCGCACGGTGGTGACCGAGAGCGGCTACATCAAGAGCCGCCACCTGGACGACAAGGCTTCCTCTGCGGTGCTGCTGACGCTGGCGCGCGAGGTGGCCGAAGGCCGGGTGACGCTGGGGCGCAAGGTGTACATTGTGTTCACCGTGTATGAAGAGGTAGGCCACGGCGCCTCTGCCCTGGGCAAGCTCACGGATGTGGAGGATATGATCGCCGTGGACATGGGCTGTGTGGGCAACGACTTGACCTGCACCGAGCAGCAGGTGTCCATCTGCGCAAAGGATTCCGGCGGCCCCTATGACGCCAGCTTTGTGAAGGAGCTGGTGGCGCGCTGCAAGGAAAAGAACATCGACTATGCGGTGGATATCTACCCCAGCTATGGCTCCGATGCAGGCGCAGCGCTGCGCTCAGGCATGGAGATTCGCTTTGCCTGCTGCGGCCAGGGCGTGTTTGCCTCCCACGGCTATGAGCGCACCCATGTGAAGGGCATGCTGGGCACGCTGGCGCTGGTAACCGATGTGGCGGAGGTCGTGAAGTGAGCCATATCTATTTCTTCTCCGGCCCCTGCGGCTGCGGCAAGTCTACCCTGGCGGAGGCGTTTGCCAAGCATCTGGTGAACAGCGGAGGCCGCAAGCAGGTGTACCTCATCCACGGGGATGATTTCCACGATGGCTTTGTGGAGGCATATCAGCCGGAGGTATTCTTTGTGGAAGGCCAGCCGGCAAACGCTCTGCAGTGGGAGGACATCCTGCGCTTCAACTGGGAGTGCATCATCGACGTGGCGGACAAGGCGCTCTCCCGCGGGCTGGATGTGGTGATCGACTATGTGATCGAGGACGAGCTGCCCCTGGTGACCGCTCTGGCACAAAAGCACGGCGCTGCGCTGCACTATGTGGTGCTGACGGCCAGCGAGGAGGCCATCCGGCAGCGCATCACCCAAAGGGGCGATGTGGACTTGATCGACCGGGCGATCTTCCTCAAGCACAAGCTGGAGGCCATGCCGGAAAACCAGGGTCACCTGCTGGACAACACCGGCATGACGGTGGAGGCGGAGATCGCCGGGGCGGAAAATGGGAAATATGTTGTAAATAATTTGTGAACTGTGCAATTGAAAGCTTGCACAGGTAAGTTTGCATCAGGCTGAAGAAATCTTTGGGAGGTGTCGGAGGCGCCGCAGCGCCTCTGACTGTAATCGTATCCGGCGGCTTTGCCGACGGGGCGGGGCGTTTCCGGCTTTGCCGGAAACTTTCCTTACGCGGAGGAACGGCCGTGGACGGCGCGTGCGCCGGACACAGTGACGGAGCGCAATTCCTCAAAAAAGTGGCTTTGCCGCTTTTTTGACACGTATTTGCAGGCTTGCTGCGGCAAGTCTGCATTTGCATTTTAGCGGTATTATGATATAATATATTGAATGCCTATGCGCAAGGAGGAACCACGATGTTTGGCAAGTTTATGAACAACTATTATTATGGCAAGAGCGGCAAGGGGGACTATAACAAAGAAGACCTGCCCACCACCCGCTGGCAGCTGTTTTGGGAAATGCTGCGGGTGCGCCTTTCCGGCCTGTGCCGCCTGAATCTGATGTATCTGGTGGCGTGGCTGCCCACCATGCTGGTGCTGATGTTTGGCATCACCGGCATCCTGACCGGACTGATGGGCGAGGATGGCGAACTGGTGGCCAATGCGGATGTGCTGCTGATGGGCATGGTGCAGACCACCCTGCTGCTGCTGATCCCCTGCTTTACCATTACCGGCATCGCTACCCCCGGCGTGGCTTATGTGACCCGCAACTGGAGCCGTGACGAGCACGCCTTTATCTGGTCGGACTTCAAGGACGCGGTGAAGCTGAACTGGAAGCAGGGCGTGCTGACTGCGCTGATCACCGGCATCCTGCCCCTGGCCGTGTGGGTGGGCTGGGATTTCTATGGCGAAATGGCCGCTACCACCTCCTTTTGGATGATCGTTCCCCAGGTGCTGGTGCTGATGGTGGGCATTCTGTGGTCGCTGGCGGTGACCTATATGCATCCGCTGATCGTGAGCTATCAGCTAAAGTTCAAGGATGTGCTGCGCAATGCCTTCCTGCTGGCCATCGCCCGCCTGCCCATGAGCGTGGGCATCCGCCTTTTGCATTGTGTGCCGATGGTGATCGCGCTGCTGCTGGCGCTGGTGGTGAATCCCCTCTATTGCGTCATGGGTCTGTTCTTCTACTACGCGCTCATCGGCTTCGCGCTGAGCCGCTTCATCACCGCCAGCTTTACCAATGCGGTGTTTGACAAGTATATCAACAGCCAGATCGAGGGCGCTGTGGTCAACCGCGGCTTGAACACCGAGGTGGAGGACGACGACTTCGACGACGAGGAAGAAGAGCAGGAATAAAAACATCTGCCGCATGAGCAACCTATCACGGACAATGGTACCGGAGGGATGCTTATGTGGCGGCTTGATGAAAAGGCAAAACGCAAATATGCGGCGGCAGAACGCTTCGGCCTGACGGAAACGCTTATGCAAACAGGCTGGGCGGGACTGAGCGCCAAGGACTCCGGCCGCATCGGCGGGAGCCTGAAAGCGAAACGGGAAAAAGTGACAGGGCAGGAATGCTGCTTTCCACCTCATCAGTCGCCTGACGGCGACAGCTTCCCCTCAAGGGGAAGCCATAGACAGCGGCACCCGGCAAAGCCTTCCCCTTGAGGGGAAGGTGGCAGCTTTAGCTGCCGGATGAGGTGGAAACATCCGGCAGCGACCTGCACGGTAGAAGTAGCAGAGACGGAGAATGATGCATGTACACAGGCTTTGCTGAGGTATACGACCAGCTGATGAACGATGTGAACTATGCCGACTGGGCAGAGTTCTACGTGCAGATCATGAACGCCTTCGGCATCCGCGAAGGCAAGATATGCGAGTGCGCCTGCGGCACCGGCGGGCTGACGATCCCCCTGTACCGCAGGGGCTTCCACGTGACCGGTGTGGATCTGAGCCAGGATATGCTGTGGATCGCCGCCCAGAAGGCGCGGCAGGCGGGTGTGGCCATCCCCTTTGTGCGCCAGGATATGCGCCAGTTGCGGCTGCACCGCCCCATGGATGCGGTGCTGGCCACCTGCGACGGGCTGAACTATCTCCTGGAGGACAAGGACGTGCTGGCCTTCTTCCAGGCGGCGCGGGCTGCGCTGCGGCCGGGCGGAGGCCTGTTCTTCGATGTGTCCACGCCCTACAAGCTGAAAAACGCCCTGGGCAACCAGATGATCTGCGAGGATCGGGAGGACGTGACCTACCTGTGGCAGAACCGCTTCTCGGAAAAGACGGGCTTGCTGGACATGCACCTGTGCATCTTTGTGAAGCAGAAGGACGGCAGCTATAAGCGCATCGACGAGGAGCAGAAGCAGCGCGCCCACAGCATGCAGGGGTTGGTGAACCTTTTGCATCAGGCGGGCTTCGACCGGGTGATGGTCTTTGGCAACGGCAAGATGGAAGCACCCAGGGACACGGAGCATCGGTGGCACTTTGCGGCCATCCGGCGGCTGGATCCCGATGGGGCATTGGAAGGGGAGAGAAACATATGATAGAGAGACGTGAAGGCGACGAGCTGATCCGCCTGAGCCTGATGGACGGTCAGGTGCGCGTGATGATGTGCGAGACCACCGCCATGTGCCAGCGTGCGGCGGACATCCACCACGCCACGCCTGTTTGCACCGCGGCCATGGGGCGCCTGATGACGGCCACCTCCATGATGGGCGTGATGATGAAGGGCGAAAATGAATCCGTCACCGTGACCATCAAGGGCGGCGGCCCCATGGGCACGCTGTGCGCGGTGGCCAACCACGGCGACCTGAAGGTCTATGCCGACAATGCCCAGGTGGAGCTTCCCCTGCGGGAGGACGGCAAGCTGAATGTAGGCGCCGCCGTGGGCAAGGATGGCCGCATGAGCGTGGTGAAGGATCTGGGTCTGCGTGAACCCTATGTGGGGCAGATCGAGCTGGTGAGCGGCGAGCTGGCCATTGACTTTGCGAATTATTTCACCGTGAGCGAGCAGTCGCCCTCGCTGGTGGCGCTGGGTGTGCTGACCAGCGGCGATGCGGTGCTGAAGGCCGGCGGCCTTTTGATCCAGCCGCTGCCCGGCTGCGAGGACTCTACCATCGACCAGCTGGAGCTGCGCAGCCCCATGTTTGCCGACATCAGCCGTGAAATGACCTTCGCACCCAAGGAGGAGCTGCTGGAGGACTGGTTCCGGGGCATGGATCCTGTGGTGCTGGAGCGGGAACCCCTGCGCTACCATTGCGGCTGCTCCCGCTACCGCATGGAGAAGGCGCTGATCTCCCTGGGACGCAAGGAGCTGCAGAACCTCATCGACGAGGACAAGGGCGCCGAGCTGGGCTGCCACTTCTGCCACAGCTATTATCAGTTTTCCACCGACGAGCTGAAGGACTTGTTCCAGCGGGCGAGCCGGGAATAAACATCAGGAGAGGCCATGAGCGAAAGAAACATGGGGCAGGTGGTTCCGTTTCGGTTAAGCGCAGGCAAAATGCGCAAGGGCGCCTATGAACACCGACGCAAGGGGCATCCCATGGAGGCGGTGGAGCTATTGCGCCGCGCCGCCCAGCAGGAGGACACGCCCGCCGGATGGCTGCACCTGGCCGAGGAACTGCGCCGCTTGGGCTGCTACGAGCAGGCGGCCACGCTGCTGTATCGCCTCACGGCGGGGCGGGACATTCCCACCCAGGTGTGGATGGAGCTGGCGCGGTGCCAGGCTGCCCTGGGCAAGCCGGAGGCCGCGCTGGACAGCCTGTATCACTACTTGAACGAAGACCCTTACAGCGACATTGCTGACGAAGCCCGCGCCATGCTCTCGGAGCTGGACGAGGTGGAGGAACCCCGGGACGCCTTCCGGCTGGGGCAGCTGATCCAGCGTGGACTGCTGGCCTGGCGCAATGGCAGGCAGGAGCTGGGCGAGAGGCGGCTGCGGCGCGCCATCCGCATGGCGAAGCGACCGGCCAGGCTGCTGATCACCCTGGCGCTGCTGCTGATGGCGGAGAACCGCTTCAGCGAGGCGGCGCAGGCGCTGACCATCGCCCTGCGGCGGGATCCCAGCAATGCCCGGGCGGCGTGTATGCTCTGCGTGGCGGTGAACGCCATGGGGCGCAGGCGCGTGGCGCTGGGGCTGCTGCATCAGGCAGAAAAGCTGTGCTATACCGCCGAAGGGGAGGAAATGTTCCTCACCGCGGCGTGGACGCTGTCTGCCCACAAAGCGAGAGAAGAATTCCTGCTGGCTCGCCACCGCCAGCAGCCCTGCCGCATCATGCTGATGCATCACCTGGCCAACCTGGCCTGGGAGCAGGGCGACACCGCCCAGGCAAAGGCTTGGTGGCAGCGGATAATGCGGCTGGATCCTGAGGACATTCGCGCGGTGGCGCTGCTGCGCTGGTCGCGGGAGCGGGAGGATGGCCTGCTGCCGCCCATGGGGATGCTTCCCAATGCGGAGGCGCAGACCATGCTGCAAAGCCTGATCAAAGCCGACGAGCAGCGGCTTTCCCCGGAGGAAATGCTTGCCCCCGGCAGCGACAGCCGCATGGCCATCGACTGGTGCTTCACGGTGAGCAACCCGGGCATACAGCTTAAGTGCCTGGAGGTGCTCTCCGCCCAGGATGCACCCGGCATCCGGCAATACATGAGGGAGCTGCTTACCAGCCCCACGGTGCACCCGGACGTGCGGCACAAGGTGATGCTCCACATGGCGCAGCTTGGGGAAACGGGGCCGCTGAACGTATTGATGGGGCAGCGGATGTCCACGGCGGAGTGTCAGCCTGTTCCGCAGGGGAAAAGGCACCTGTGGCGGGCGTTTCTGCCGAGCTTGCTGGAGGAAACCAGCAGGCACCGCCAGAGTGAGATGATCGTGGAATTTGCCGCGGAGCTGTGGCCGCTGTTGACCGATGGTCAGCGCCACGCGGCGGCTGGGTTGGAACGATATATATGGGTGAAGGCTGTGGAGATCCTGTATCTGCGCCTGACGGAGCAGGATGAGGCCGCCGCAAAGGTGGTGCGCCGCATGCCGGTATCCATGCGCAAGGTGAGCCGCGTGCTGCGGAAGATCGCCCGGCGGATGGAAGCCTTCCCCGAAGATAAGGAGTGAACGACATGAGAAAGTGCATTGACTTTGACCAGAAATTTGCTGATTATACCTCCAAGTGGATGCAGGAGCACCAGAAGGAGTACCGCAATTTCGACGCCATGGAGGCGGATATGCCCCGGGTGTACATGACCTTTCTGAACACCCCTGCCCGCTGGCTGGAGGGCATCACCCCCGGCGCGTACTTCACCCAGTTTGAGGATCCCAAGGATCTGGTGGACTGGCTGTGCGAGTACTGCGACAAGGAAGTGCCCGTGCCTGACCTGCTGCTGGATCAGATCCAGGCGGTGGGCAAGCCCTGCGAGAAGCGGCTGGTGGCGCTGCTCAAGGACGAGGAGGCTGGCGAAGAAGCCAAGATGATCGCCATTGGCCTTTTGCGTGAAATGGAAAGCACCCTGCCCAAGATGCTCTACATCTCCTGGCAGATGAACCGCCCCCAGAAGGACGATTTGTGCGACAACGCCCTGGAAAGCCTGGGCGAGATGGGTCACGGCGTGGTGCAGCCCCTGCTGGAGGCGCTGCCCAAGGCCAACGAGGCTGGTCAGGAGGCCATGCTGGACATTCTGGCGAATTATCCGGGCAACGAGCAGGTTTTTCAGCTTGCGCTTCGTTTATTCCGTGAGAACCCCTCCCGCCGGGCGCTGTTTGCCAGCTACCTGGGCAAGCTGGGGGACGACCGTGCTCTGCCCGACCTGCTGAAGGCCGCCAATGACGACCGGGTGGGGTACATCGACTTCATCGAGATCCGCAACGCCATCGAAATGCTGGACGGCGTGGCCCCGGAGCGGGACTTCGACGATGATCCGGAGTACAACGCCCTGAACGGTATGCAGTAAGCCAAGGAGACACATATGGTAACATTACAGGATATCAAGCAGAATGAGGCCATCAAGGCGCTGATCCGGGCGGGCAACAACTACCTGGAAGCCTGCGGGTATACGGATCATGGCCCCCGCCATGTGAGCTATGTGAGCAAGACCGCCTCCGGCATCCTCAAGGCGCTGGGGTACTCGCCCCGGGAGATCGAGCTGGCGGCCATCGCCGGCTGGGTGCATGACGTGGGCAACTCCGTGAACCGCCACGAGCATGGCCCCAATGGCGCGGTGATGCTTTTCCCCATCCTGCGGGAAACCGGCATGGACATGAACGACGTGATGGAGATCATCACCGCGGTGGGCAACCATGAGGAGCAGAGCGGGTTTATTTCCAGCGCGGTTTCCGCTGCGCTGGCCCTGGGTGACAAGAGCGACGCCCACAAGACCCGCGTGCGCCACGGCAAGCCCGATGTGACCGACGTGCATGACCGGGTGAACTTCTCCATCCAGGAAAACCAGGTGACGGTGGATCGCAAGAACCGCATCATCCGCCACGAGCTGGTGATGGACGAAAGCTCCTCGGTGATGGAGTACCTCCAAATCTACATGAGCCGCATCGTGATGTGCGAAAAGGCTGCGGCATTCCTGAAGTGTTCCTTCGACCTGGTGATCAACGGCCAGCCGGTGAACAACCGCCCGAAAAAGGAACAAGAGTAACCAATGAACCACAGAAAGGGGAGAGACGATGCTGTGTCCCCATTGCGGCAGCTATGCAGGGGAGAATGATATCCTCTGTCCCGGATGCGGTGCGCTGCTGAACCATGGTGAGAATCACGAGGAAGGCGTGCGTGCCATCCGGCAGGGTCGGCGTGCGCGCAATGCCAGCGCCGCTGCGGCGCCCAGGGCGGCATCCACCGGCAAGGCGGGCGCCAGCCGCATTTATGTGGATCCTGTGGCCAAGCAGGATACCAAGGAGATCCCCCTCTACGCTGATCCCCAGGTGTTCAATGCCGATGGCACGCCCCTGGTGACGGGCTATGACCGCCCTGCCCGCAGCGTGTATGGCGATACCACCCGCCAGCAGACCATGATGCCTGCTCACCACCGCAGAAAGCATCCCCTGAGCAAACACCAGGTCAACTGGACCCATGTGGCCATTGTGCTGTTCGTTTTGCTGGTGGCAGCTGTGGTGGGGGTGTATTTCTTCCTGACCAGGACCGACGATGGCCAGAAGGTGATGGCTCGCTTCGGCCAGGACGCAACGGCGGCCGCCATGTGGGAGGTTGGCCAGGAGGTGATGGACACCGGCGATATCGACCGTGCCATTGCCATGTTTGAGACGGCGGCGGAGAAGGACGGCGAAGAGAACATCAACGTCAGCGGCCTGTTGACCCTGGGCAGCGCCTATGAGGCGGCCGGCCGGGTGGAGGAAGCCGAGGCGCTGTATCGCTCCATCTACACCGACGTCGTGCCCAGCGCACCGGAGGCCTACCGCAATGTGATCCGCATCCTGCTGGCTTCTGACCGCCGGGCGGAGGCGGGCGAACTGATGCAGACCGCCTATGAAGCCACGGGCAACAACACCTTCCGCCAGCAGCGCATGGAGCTTTTGCCCCAGTCGCCCATGGTGGATCTCACCGCGGGCTACTACACCGAGAAAAAGACCATCACGCTCACCTCTCCCCAGGGGTACGATGTGTATTACACCTTTGACGAGAATGCCGTGCTGCCGGAGGAAGGCACCCTGGCCACGGAGAGCATCCACCTGGATGAGGGTATCTGGAACCTGCGGGCGGTGGCGGTCAGCGGCGAATTGGTCAGCGACCCGCTCACAGCCAGCTACAAGGTGTTCATGCCCTCGCCCCAGACGCCGGGCTACAGCCTCCAGCCGGGTACCTATGACCGCCGCCAGCGCATCTGGCTGCGTCCCGGCAAGGAAAACGAGAACGACGACGATATCACCATCTACTACACCATCGACGGCTCCACCCCCGATGCGGACAGCCCGGTGTGGACGGGTGAGCCCTTCTACCTGCCCAGCGGCCGCGTAACGCTGCAGGCGGTGGCGGTGAACGGCAACGGCAAGGCCAGCAACACCCTCACGGTGGGATATAAGTTCACCTTCAATCCCCAGCCCAAGAAGTACTACACCGTGACGGACACCGCCAACGGCCTGACCCTGTACAGCACCACCCGCGAGGACTTCCACAAGGCCTATGGCGAGGGCAACAGCATGGAGGAAGTGTGGCTGCAGGGCATCAATGAGGTGTGCCAGAAGTACAACTACAACTGGGGACATGCCACCATGGCCAAGACCAAGAATGGCTGGGTGCTGGCTGAACTGTACTTCACCACTACCCAATTCTCCGGCCCGCGCTCCACAGGCATCGGCAGCACGGAGAATGATGTGGTGAGCCAGTTCCGCGATGCAGGCCAGGTGGCCAGCCCCTCGGGCAACCGTGGCCTCTACGATGATGATTCCTACGGCACCGGCAAGATCTATCAGAACGAGGACGGCACCCGAACCATCCGCTATGTGGCCTACACAGCGGACAGCCACGAGTGGCAGCTGGACTACGAACTGAACACCAGCGGCACGGTGGCGGCCATCAGGATGCTGTATATTCCCTAAAATTTGCGCTATGCACCCCTTATCCGACAGCGATAAGGGGTGCATTTTTGTGTAAAAGGATAAATATTTTGTTGTTTTGCCCTGCTTTGCTTGATTTACGGGTCAATTGATGGTAAGATATGATGTAACATATTATGTAACGTGGACAGGTGTATATGGATCAGCGTCATTCTGCAGGGCAGGGGATGCTTTATCGTCCACCACAAAGCGTGCCAGCAAATGAGGTGAAGCAATGGATGTGCGTAGATTGCTGAGGTCAAGCAAGAAGAGGTTCTCCAATGTGGTTGACTTCGCGCAGATCATGCTCAATTATCACTTCCAGGATTCCCAGCGCCACTTTAATCACGTCAAGCATATAACCCAATTGCTTTGCTTGCAGTATTGCGCCATGTATGACGATCACCCCGATATGGAGGATGATCTGCCGCTGATCTGCATTGGTGCATCCCTGCACGATATTGGCCAGATCTCCATTCCCGACAGCCTGCTTTTGCAGCGGGGCCCTTTGACGATCGAGGAACGCCAGCGGTATGAGGATCACACCGAGGTGGGCGCCAGCATCATCGAGCGCATGGCGGGCATTTACAAGCTGGCGGAGCACGAGCGGGATATTCTGTACAACATCTGCCTGTATCACCACGAGCGCTATGACGGCAAGGGCTATCCCAAAGGCTTGAAGGGCGACGAGATCCCGATCTATGCCCAGATCGTTTCCATTGCTGAGGTCTATGATTCCCTGACGGCAAAGAACTACAGCGCGCCCCGCAGCCATGAGGAGGCCATGGAGCTGATCACCACAGGGGAGTGCGGCGTGTTCAATCCCAGGATCATTCAATGCCTGGAGGCCGCGTCTAATGACATCCAGGCGCTGCTGGAGTGTTATGCCGATGACGAGCGCATGGCGCTGCTGCACAACGCCCACACGCCCAGCCGCCGCAGCTACTGGGTGGGCAAGCGCGTGTTCGACGTGGCTATTTCCGGCACGGCGCTGGTGGTGCTGTCTCCGCTGATGCTGCTGATCTGCGCGGGCATCTGGCTGGATGACCCCAAGGGCAGCCCCATCTTCAAGCAGGAGCGGGTGGGTCGCCACAAGAGCCTGTTTACCATGTATAAGTTCCGCACCATGTATATGGACGCCGAGGCACGGCGGGCGGAGCTGGAGAAATTCAACGAAAAGGACGGCCCGGTGTTCAAGATCGCCAACGATCCCCGGGTGACCCGCTTTGGGCGCATCCTTCGGAAAACCAGCCTGGATGAACTGCCCCAGCTGATCAATGTGCTCAAGGGCGAAATGACGCTGGTGGGCCCCCGGCCGCCGCTGCTCAAGGAAGTGGAGCAGTACAGCCGCTACGCCGAAATGCGCCTGAGCGTGACCCCGGGCCTGACCTGCATATGGCAGATGCAGCCCAACCGGGACAACATCCGCTTTGACCAGTGGGTGGACATGGATATTGCCTATATCGGTACCCGTTCCCTGTGGCAGGATTTCAAGATCCTGTGCAAAACCGTGGGCGCGGTGTTTGGGAAGTCCGGCTCGTAAAGAGTCAGCTTAAGATAGGAGAAAGCAACGATGCTGAACAAATTTATTCTGGCAGCTATCTTCGTATTCGTGATGGCGGCCGCATTGATGCTTGTGATGGCGCCGGACGTGCTGTCGCTGCTGTTTATTGTGTTCATGTGCCTGGTGGTGATGCTGGGTGTCGTGTTTGGCATGATGCCCTGCATGAGCTTCCACCATGATTTCAAGAACGGCCGCAAGAGCCTGAGCCGCATTGGTGGCATTACCTCCAACGACCATTGGCTGGTGCTGCAGCAGTCCGAGGCGCTTTTCCGCTATCAGCCCCTGGTGCGCATGTACAAGGACTATATGGAAAAGGCCAACCGCCAGTACAGCCAGAATGAGATCATCAGCGACATCGATACGGTGATCAACGAGGACGCGCTTGCCCTGCGCTGCTGGCACAGCGCCTGCCAGCAGATCCCCGGCACGCTGACCGGTCTTGGCCTGCTGGGTACCTTCGTGGGCTTGATCGTGGGTATCTCCAACATCGGCTTCAGCTCGGTGGATGCGGCGCTGAACAGCGTTGAGGTGCTGCTGGCCGGTATCGAGGTAGCCTTCTATACCTCCGTTGCAGGCGTGATCCTCTCCATTCTGTATAACCTGATGAACAAGATGATGTGGAACATGTCTATCCGGGAAATGGAGCTGTTCATCCTGGAATTCCACATTCACATCATGCCTACTGCGGAGGAGCAGATCCGCGCCTTTAACAACAAGAGCATCAAGGCCATTCTGGAGCGGCTGGACAGGCTGCCCAAGAACGGCGTGTTTGCCACGGGTGGCGCGACGGAGGCGGCCAAGGATCGCAGCGAGCAGTCTGTGCTGCTCAAGGTGCAGGACGCCCTTCGCGATGGGGAGTTCTGCTTCTACCTGCAGCCCCGCTGCAACCTGATGAACCGTGAGATCGTGGGCGCAGAGGCGCTGATCCGCTGGAACCACAGCGAATTGGGTCTGCTGGAGCCTTCCGCCTTTATGAGCACCATTGAGAAGAATGGCTATATCGCCCGCCTGGATCAGTACATCTGGGAAATGATCTTCAAGACCATTCGCCAATGGATCGATTCCGGCATCCGGCCGCTGCCTGTATCGGTGAACGTATCCGGCACGGACGTGCTTGCCTTTGACGTGCCTGCCTTCTTCAAGGATATGCTGGAAAAGTATCGCATCCCGCCGGTCTATTTTGAAATCGAGATCAACCAGTCTACCTATGTTCGCCATGGCCGCATCATTCTGGAGGCGGAAGCCGCGCTGCGTGCCAATGGCTTTAAGGTGATCATGGACAGCTTCGATGGCGACTTCCTGGCCATCAGCTCCGTGGGCGCCAATCCGGATGCCTACAAGCTCTCGGTGGGCAGGCAGAAGGAGAGCATCGCCCAGGTGTTCAACCAGGCTCGCGCACAGCATGTGGAGCTGCGTGCCAACCGCATTGAATCCATGGAGCAGCTGATGGAGCTGCGCCGCGCCGGCTGCAACGAGGGTCAGGGCTATGTGCTGCATGCCCCCCTCTCGGTGGAGGAATTCCTGGAGGTATCCCGCCGCAGCAAGCCCGGCAAAGCCTCCCATGCCCAGCCTGCCAAGGAGAATTGAGGGTTGAAGCATGAAGAGAGACAATGACGAGATCAATTTCTGGCAATCGTTTACGGATATTCTGTCGGCCATACTGCTGGTGATCATGCTGGTATCGGTGCTGCTGATCCTGTATCTGATGCAGGCACCTGATGAGCAATGGACAGGCTATGAGCAGGTGACGGCCACGCCTTCGCCCACCTTTACGCCGGAATTCGGCGATGGTGATTTCGACGATGGCGGCATCTGGTACACTCCCACGCCGGAAATTTCCGTTACGCCCACGGTGACGGTGACGCCCACGCCCACCCCTACGCCCTTCAACCCCGATGGCGGCGGTTACGGCGGTGGCGGCGATCCCTATGGGGATGAGGGCAAGGCCGCAGTGTATGCCATGATCGTGGACGAGGAGACCAACCGCGTGATCCCCAAGGAAGGCATTGTGTTTGAGCTGTTCGACCTGGGGCATGTGCGCCAGACGCTGAACACCTACTATCCCGAGCGGGTGTGGTATCACGACTTTACCACCACCGAGGCGGGCACCTTCTATCTTCCCGAAAAGGTGGCGCTGAAGGGCTACTACCTCCGCACCGACGATGCGCCCGAAGGCTATGACAACGCGGAGAATGTTTACTTTACCCTGGACGAGGCCTACGACTGGCCAGCACCCTATGTGGTGAAGATCCCCTTCGCACCCTCCAAGAATGTGATCAACGTCCACATGGTGGATGCCGATACCGGCGAACCGGTGAGCGGCGGCACCTTCCGCGTGGTGGCGGCAGAGGACATCGTGACTCCCGACGGCACGCTGCGCTACGCCAAGGGCGACGTGGCGGACACCATCGTGTGCGACGAAGAGGGCAAGGGTCAGAGCATTGAACTGTACCTGGGCGATTACACCGTGGAGCAGGCGGATATTCCGAAGTATTACGCCGGCTTTACCCAGGACGACACGGTGACCGTGCGCAAGAAAGCCTCCTACGACACGGCGGTGTACATGGAATACAACTGCCGCAAGTCCACCATGATCGTGACCGCGCGGGATGCGCTGTATAACAACCTGGTGCTGGAGGGCGCTGAGTTTGCCGTGTTCCGCGAGGGCGGCGAACTGAACGTGGAGCTGCTCAGCACGGACAAGCTGGGTCAGGTGGTGCTGACCAACCTGGAAAAGGACAGCGTGTATCACCTGCGGCAGACGGCCTCCCTGGCCAATTACAACTATCCGCCGGAGGAATACACCTTCACCGTGGATGAGCGGGGCTGGGTGAACGATGCTGTGGTGGCCAACATGGACGTGACCAACCACATTGTGCGCCTGTCCATCTCGGCGGTGGATGCCCTGCTGCGCAACAGCCAATCGGACATCAGCATGGGTCTGTATGATGCGGACAACAACCAGGTGAAGCTGTGGAGCACCAGCGCCATGCCCGAGACCCTGCAGGGTCTGCAGCCCGGGCGGTATTACCTGGTGCTGAACGGCAACCTGCAGGAGCGCAAGATGATCACCGTGGAAGACACCATGGAGCTGCAATCCTTTGCCTACAGCATCTGGTCCGGCACGGACACGCTGGTGGTGATCGGCGGCGTGGCGGCGCTGTGCGGCGTGACGGCCTATCTGGTCAAGCTGCGCAAGAAAAAGACTCCGAAGAAAGATAAGGAGTGAATGATGTGAACAACTCGGCAATTCAGCTGCGTTTGGGCGATCTGCTCCACGCGATCATCAAAAACAAGCGCATGATCATCACCATGGCGCTGGCGGGATTGATCATTGGCATCACGCTGTCGGCTCTGTCGTTCATGCGGGGCGAAATGTCCAAGCAGTATCTGATCACCGCCTCGGCGGTGGTGAATGCGGAGAATGGCGGGGGCGTGTATCCGGCCAGCAATGCCAGCTATCCCCGGAACGAGGACATCACCATTGCCAATGGGCTGGTGGAGTCCGCCATTTACCTGCTGCAAAGCGATAAGTCCCTCAATACCCTGATCGAGGACATGAACCTGCTGGGCATTACCCCCAAGGATATCAGCGGCAACCTTAGCCTGAAGCAGGTGGGTACCACCCGCATCATCGAAATGTCGCTGTACTGGCGCAGCGCGGAGGAGGGCGTGCAGATCCTGACCACCCTGGCCCAAAACGCCAAGGCACTCTTCCAGGAAACGATGGGCATCGGCAACCTGGCGGTGGTGAACGAGCCCACCTCCAAGTACCTGATCGGCGGCAGCCTGAACGCCTCCATCTGGGTGTATATGACGGTGCTGGGCCTGGTGCTGGGCGTGTGCATCAGCGCGCTGCAGATTCTGATCCAGCCCACGCTGACCAATGTGCGCGACGTGAACACCCTCTTTGGCCTGGAGACCCTGGGCACCATTCCTGCGGACAGCGAGTGGTTCAACCAGGATAAGGTGTCCCTCACTTCCACCGGCGCCAGCAATGAGATCACCGAGGAATTGTCCTCCACGGCGCACATTCTGCGCAACCGCCTGGGCTCCGGCGTGCATAAGTGCATTTATGTCACCTCCGCCGCCCATGGCGAGGGCAAGACCGCTGTGGCGGCCAACCTGGGCGTGGCGCTGTCTGACCTGGGCTACCGAGTGCTGCTGATCGACTTCGACTTCCGCAATCCCGGCCTGGGCGGGATGTTCCTGGACACGGTGGAATACGAGCGCTCGCTGAATGCGCTGTATCGCGGTGATATCGGCGAGACCGAGGCCATCACTACCCTGACGGGCTACCTGGATCTGCTGCCCACGGTGGTGGAGCGCCGCGGCATTATGATGGACGAGACCACGCTGGATCTGGTGCGCCGCCTGGCGCAGAACTACGACTATGTGCTGATGGACACCCCGCCCGTGGGCATGGTGGCCGACGCCATGAGCCTGAACCAGATCGCCGACAGCGTGCTGTTTGTGATGCGCTACGACCATGCGACCCTGTCTGTGATCCGCGACGCGCTGGAGCGCCTGGACAAGTCCGGCACCCGCGTGGTGGGCTGCGTGGTGAACGGCGTGAGCTCCAGCGGCCGCAAGGGCGAGGACGAGGGCGAAGCCGGACGGTGGAACAAGTCCTCCAAGGGCAAGCGCAAGTAAGCTTTTCTGCTGCCTGACTGGAGCAAAGAGGGGATGTCCATGGAGAAAAGCGCAAGCAGAAAAAACAGCGCGATCGACCTGATCATAAGTTTTATATTTTTGAATAGCCTTGGCTTTCCGGGCAACTTTACCCGCGTTTTCGGCGATTGGCTGGGAACGGTGGTGGAGTATGTGGCATTCCTTTTGATGATTGCCGTGATGCTGATGACCAGCGCCGATAATGTGATGGAAATGGTGGTGCTGGATCTGCGAAAGCGATACGCCTCCATTTACCTGCTGGCGGTGGTGCTGTTTGCCACCTCGATGGTGGTTACCTCCAGCATCAGCAAGCAGAGCATCACTTGCGTCCGATTCACCGTTACGGTGATGTTCACGCTGTGGCTGTGCAACCAGTTTTCCATGCAGGAAGTGCTGGAGCGGGTGTATTTTGCGCAGATATTGTTCCTTGGCTTCACGCTGGTGTTCGTGGTGCTGTTTTCCAGCTATGTTCACAGGGAAAGCGCCGCCTATGCCGACGACTTTGTAGGTCTGTATTCTGCCAAGAATGGCGCGGGCTCGGAGCTGGCCTTTGGCATTCTGGTGCAGGTGGCGCTGCTGCGGCTGTATAAGCGACAGCGCAAGCAGATACCGAAGGAATTCATTGTTGTGCTGGCTGTGCAGGCTGTGCTGCTGTTTATGACCCACAATGTGGGCGCTATGCTCACCCTGGCGGTGCCGGTGGTGTATCTTTTGCGCTTTCAGCCCCGGTGGGGCGTGCAATGGCGATTGCCCCTGGGCTGGATGTATGTGATCGGCAGCGTGGGCTTTCTGATCGTGGCGCTGACCATCATACCTTTGTTCACACCGCTGTTTGAAGCCCTGGGCAAGGACGCCACGCTGACCGGCCGCATCCCGCTGTGGGAGGCCTCGCTGGATCTGATTATGAACAACCATACCCTGATGGGCTATGGCTATGCCATGTTCTGGCGCGATGAAGCGGCGGTGGCGATACTGCACAGCGCCTTTGACGAGAACTCCTTCATGGCGCAGCAGATGTCTGGCTCCCACAATGTGCTGGTGGAAATGCTGCTGAACTCCGGTGTGCTGGGTGTAGCAACGTTTTTCGTTGCCATGCTGGCCACCATGAAGCGCATCCGCGAGCTGGATGAGGAGCGCTACATCTGGTGCAGCGGCTATGTGATTTTCTTTATGATGTATGGCTTTACCGAGCGTGCTTTTACCACCTATGAATACCTGACCATGTTCCTGTTTTTTACCATGGGCGCTGCCTGCTGCCGTGAGGATCGCGGCCCATTATTGCGAAGGAGTGATCATCTGTGAAGGCCGAGGGTTCCAACATGAAGCGGCTTTTGCGCACGATGCTCATCACCGGCGCGGCCTTTGTGATCAACTACATGATCACCCTGCTGCTGACGCCCTTCATCACCAGCACGGTGGGTACGGCGGCTTATGGCTTTGTATCCCTGGCCAAGAATATTGCCCAGTACGCCACCATCATCACCCTGGCGCTGAATTCCTTTGCATCCAGGCACATAGCGGTGGCCTATCACAATGGCGACATGAAAAAAGCCAATGTGTTCTTTTCCTCCACCTTCTATGGCGATGTGGTGCTGGGCGGCCTGGTGGTGGCCGTGGCGGTGGGGTGCATTTTCTTTCTGGAAAAAATCTTTGTGATCCCGCCGGAGCTGGTGGGGGATGTGAAGCTGCTGTTCCTGATCGTGTTCATCAACTTCCTGCTGGTAACGGTGTTCACGGTGTATGGTGCGGGGGCGCACATTGCCAACCGGCTGGATGTGGTGGGCGTATTCAAGCTTTTGTCCTATGTGGCAGAGGCGCTGCTGCTGGTGGTGATTTACCGCTTCCTCCAGCCCCGGGTGGCCTATGTGGGCTTAGGTTTGCTGGCAGCGGGCGCGGTGGTGGTGAGTTCCAATGTGTGGATCACCCGGCGCTATACCCCGGAGCTTCGGGTAAGCCGGAGCGCCTTCAGCCGGGATACGGTGAAGAAGCTGGTGGGGGACGGCATCTGGTCCTCGGCCAATGATCTGGGGGCGCTTTTGCACAATGGCCTGGACTTGGCCATCTGCAACCTGATGCTCACGCCCCTGGCCATGGGGCAGCTGGCCATTGCCAAGAGCATCGACCTGATCTTCCACAGTATGTATCAGGTGGTGGCGCAGGCTTTTCAGCCCATGCTGCTGCGCTCCTATGCGGAAAACAAGATGGATAAGCTTTTGCGGGAGCTGAAGCTGTCCATGAAGCTTTCCGGTATGCTGGCCAACCTGGCCTTTGCGGGCTTCTTTGCCCTGGGCATGGCCTATTACAGGCTTTGGATCCCCGGGGAGGACATTGCGCTGGTGTACCGCCTCACGGTGATCACCGTGATGACCAGCGTGGCCAGCGGTTCCATGAAGCCGCTGTATTACATCTATACCCTCACCGTGAAGCAGAAGGTGCCCTGCGTGGTGACCATTGTCACCGGTGTGATGAACGTGGTGGGGATGTTCCTGCTGATCCGCTACACCGACATGGGCATCGATGCGGTGGTGTGGACAACGGTGGTGCTGGTGGGCTTCATCAACTTTGTGTCGAACCCACTGTATATGGCGCATGTGCTGCACCGACCGCTGGGGACGTTCTATCCGCAGATTTTGCGCAATGTGCTGTCCTGCGCCATCATCACGGGGCTGTTCACGGGCTTCTCCAGGCTGTATATGCCGGATAGCTGGCTGGGGCTGATCCTGTGTGTGGCGGTGTATGCCGCTATCGGCGGGGTGGTGCATCTGGCGGTGGTGTTCACCCCGGCAGAATGGCGCATGGTGCTGAAACGGTTCCGCAAGTGAGAAATGCAGGGAGGCGTAGGGATGCATCTGGGCATATTGGTGACCATCATCGGTGGCTTTGGCAAGAAGGGCTTTTACCACAGCCAGGAGATCGGCCTGGGAAAGCAGCTGGTCAGCATGGGTCACCGGGTCACCATTTACAAATGCGTGGCGAAGGATAAGCCCCGCAGCTGCGAGCAGCTGGGTGAGGGGTTGAAGATCCGCTATATCCCGGTGCCTGCCATCGGCGTGCATGGCATCATGCAGGCGAAGGAGCTGGACGCCGGGCTGGACGGCCTGTTGCTCTTTGCGGATACGCAGCTCTTTTTGCCGCATATTGAACGCTTTTGCCGCAGGCATGGCATTGCGTTTGTGCCCTATATCGGCATTGCCCACAGCGCCCAGCGGAACCTGAAATCCAGGGTAATGGATGTGTTCTTCAAGGCGGGAACGCTGCAAATTTACAAGCGCCTGCCGGTGATGGCCAAGTCCGCCGCCGTGAAGGATGAGCTGGCCGCCCTGGGCGTGTGCAACTGCACCATTGCCCCGGTGGGACTGGATGCCTCCAAGCTTAAGACCGACTATGCCCAGCACGACCGCAACGAGCTGCGCCGCCGCTATGGCTATGCGCCGGAGGATGTGATCGTCAGCTTTGTGGGGAGGCTGAAGCCGGAAAAGCACCCGGTGGAGGTGGTGGAGCTGCTGGGTGACATCCGTCAGCGCAAGGATGTGAAGCTGCTGATGGTGGGCGAGGGCTACCTGCAGGAGAAGATCGAGGCGAAGATCGCCGAAATGGGCTTGCAGGAGCAGGTGCAGATGATCGAGCGGGTGCCCTACGAGCAGATGTGGGAGATCCATTGGATCGCGGACTATTTCTTGAATATCTGCGAGCGGGAGATCTTCGGCATGGCGCTGATGGAGGCGGTGTATTACCGCTCTTCCGCAGCGGCGCTGCATGCCCCCGGGCCGGATGCCATTTTGCAGGGGCTGGCCGGGCATTGCCTGTGCGACAGCCTGGAGCAGGCAGGGGCGTGGGTCTGCGGGGAGAAGCCTGCGGAAGCCGACCTGGCGGAAAGCTCCCGCCTGCTGCTGGAACGCTTCTCCTGGCGCATTTGCGCGGAGCGCTTTGTGACGTTGACCCGGGAGGCGCATCATGCTGAAACGCAATCTTAAAAAGGCATACCTGAACCTTCTTTTGCATTTGCCCAACGACAGGATTTACGCCTTTCACAATGTGTCCAGCCGCCCGGCGGTGGAACTGACCGGGCGCAAGCTGGACACGGAGAAGTTCTATGATTTTGTGATGCGGCATGGCCCGTATATTTCCCTCACGGAAATGGGGCAGCCCAAGCGCCCCGGCGGGCAGGCGGCCATCACCTTCGACGATGGGCTGGAGGACGTGTACACCATTGCGTACCCCTTCCTGAAGGCTAAGGGCATCCCCTTTACGGCCTTTGTGCTGACGGAGAAGCTGGATCAGCCCGGCTACCTGACCACCGCTCAGCTGCTGGAACTGGCAGCCGACCCGCTGGTGACCATCGGCTCCCATGGCACGGATCACACCCGCATGGGGCAGGCAGACAGGGACAAGCAGCGCCATGAACTGGTGGATTCCAAGGCTGCGCTGGAAAAGCTGCTGGGCAAGCCTTGCAAGTATTTTGCCTATCCCTTTGGTTCCTATAACGAGACCACGCTGGAACTGATGCAGGAGGCGGGCTATGCGCTGGCCTATGCTGTGAAGGGCAGGCCGCTGCTGCGGGGAAACCACAGCGATCCTTTCACCCTGCCGCGTTTGTCCATTGACGATACCACCCTCGCATTCTATGACCGCTAAGGAGAATCGACCATGCCCCTTTTCATGATGTACACCTTTGTTGTATGCGGCTGTCTGCTGGGCTTGCAGATGCTGATGGATCATCCCCGGGTGACAGCCAAGCCCACCCACATTGCGCTGATCCTGCTGCCGGTGGCGGTGGTGATCTGTGTGGTGCTGCGGATGTGTACCCACATCCTGGGCGGCCCCCAGGACATTTTGCTGCTGTTTTCGGTGATATTCCCCTTTGGGCTGATCGCCATGGGTGTGCGCGGTCTGCGCCGGTATGCGCAGCGGGTGAACAAGCTGATGGTGGCGCTGTTTGTGGTTTTCCTGCTGGCCATTGGCTACATAACGCTGTTCTCCCGCGATGGTACCAGCAGCACGAAGATTCTCTTTGGGTTCTACAAGATTCAGAGTGCGTTCACCACAGGCTCGGTGGAGCCGCTGGGGCATGTGCTGCAAAACATTGCACTGTTCCTGCCCTTTGGCTTTTGCATGGCGGGCTGCTGCCCGAAGAAGAGCGACAGGATATTGTATGTGCTGGTGGCAGGCATTGTGTTCACCACGTCCATTGAGTCCATCCAGTACGTGCTGCGCATTGGCGAGTGTGACCTGGAGGATCTGGTGGCCAATGCCCTGGGCGCGGTGCTGGGCTGGGGCGGCTACAAGCTGTTTGTGAAAACGAAGTGAACCGAGGAGTTGCCTATGAAGATCGCATTTATTGCTTCCTCCGGCGGACATTTGGAGCAGTTGATGATGCTGAGGCCGCTGATGGAGAAATATCCCTGCTGCGTGATCACGGAAAAGACTGCCTACAAGGCTTCACCTACCGGGCAGACCACCTATTATGTGCCGCAGGTGAACCGGCATGAGCCGGCCTTTCTGCCGAAAATGCTGGTCATCGCCTGCAAGGAGCTATGGGTGTTTTTGAAGGAGCGGCCGGACGTGGTGGTTTCCACCGGGGCGCTGGCGGTGATACCCTTTTGCCTGATCGCCAAGCTGTTCAGGAGAAAGCTTGTGTTCATCGAATCCTTTGCCAAGGTGACCAGCGGCAACCTGACGGGGCGGTTCCTGTATCGGTTTGCTGACAGGTTTTATGTGCAATGGGAAAGTATGCTGAAGGTGTACCCCAAGGCCGTGTATCGGGGAGGGATCTACTGATGATCTTTATCGTGCTTGGTTCGCAGAAGTTTCCCTTCGACCGGCTGCTGCAAAGTGTGGATAAGCTGGTGGCAGAGGGGAAGATCACCGGGGATATCTTTGCCCAGCGGGGCGCCAGCAGCTACATGCCCCAGAAGTTCCCCAGCGAAAGCTTCATGGACACGGAGCGCTTCAATCAGGAAATGAAGAGGGCGGATATCATCATCACCCATGGCGGCACCGGGGCGATCATCAAGGCGGTGAAGCTGGGCAAGAAGGTGATCGTGGTGCCCCGCCGCGCCCAGTATGGAGAGCACGTGGACGACCACCAATTGCAGATTCTGGATATGTTTGCCGGGCTTGACCTGGTGCTGCCCTGCATGGATCCGGATCAATTGGACGAGGCGGTGGAAAAAGCCAAGACCATGACCTTCCGCAGCTATGAGTCCAACACGCAGACCATTGTGAATGATATTGACGGGTATATTCAGAGCCTGATGGGCTGAGGAGAGGATGCACGGTGAAAAAAGGTGAGGTGAAAACGCTGCTGAAGCAAGCGGCGCGCAATGCGTATTTCTACCTGCTGCCCCTGGCGCGCAGCCGGAAAAAGTACATCCTGAAGCATCAGGTGTTTGACGCCTGCGGTGAGGATCTTTTCTGGCAGCCCCGCCGTTTGCCCTCTGACCCGAAGTGCATCCGCCTGCACAACAATGTGGTGGTGGCAGCGGACGTGACCTTTATCAACCATGATGTGATCTACCTGCTGGCCAACCGCATGGGCAGGGGACCGTGCTGCCAGAACCTGGAGTGCATTGAGGTGATGGACAATGTGTTCATCGGCCACAGCGCGAAGATCCTGCCCGGGGTGAAGATCGGCCCCAATGCCATTGTGGCGGCGGGGAGCATTGTGACCAAGGACGTGCCGCCGGGAACGGTGGTGGGCGGCACCCCCGCCAAAGTGATCGGCTCCTTTGATGACGTGATCGCCAGGCAGCTGGCGGCTTCGGCTCAGGTGGAGGTGGATGACCGCTTTGACGCCCGCAGGATCAGGCAGGCATGGGAACAGTTTGAGAAGAAACATGGGGCGGAGGCGTGACATGAATATCATCGTCTACACCCATCATTACCCCTCGCCAAAGGAGATCGGGCTGACGCAGGACACCAAGGTGATCCACTATTTCGCCAAGAAGCTGGTGGAAAAGGGACACCGGGTGCAGGTGGTGCATTTGTCCTATTGGCCGGTGAAGGAGTTCAGCATCGGTCATCTGCGCCACATATGGCCTGTGATGCAAGGCTATGAGATAGAGGGCGTTCCGGTACGGCTGATTCAGTATCAGATGCTTACGCCCCGGCGATTCTACCCCGAGTGGTTTCAGGCGTGGATCATCAACGCCCAGCTGCGCCGGATGAAGAAGGAGCTGGGCTGGACGGCAGACAAGGTGTTTGTGCATTTTCCCACCACCTTCACCGGGCTGGGGGAGATATTCGCCGACTGCCCATGCACCCTGGGCGACTTCCACAACATGGACTGCACGCTTTTGCGTGGGCGCGACAAGCACGGGAAGATGCTGCGGTTCATCAGCAGGCTGAACACCTGGGGCTGCCGCAACAAGCGGGTGCGGGAATTCCTGACCAGCTGCGGCAGAATGCCGGTGCCGGTGTATACTGGCATTGAGGCGGAGCTGCTGGGCAGCCCGACGGAGATCGAAGCCAAGAAGCAGCAGCCCGGCGGCCTGAAGCTGATCTACGTGGGACAATTGATCCCGCTGAAGAACGTGGACACGCTGATCGAAACGGTGAAGCGCCTGGGGAAGGACGCGGAGCTGACCATCGTGGGCGACGGACAGGAGCGCCAGCGGCTGGAAGAAATGGCCGGTGGATGCGGGAACATCACCTTCACCGGCTGGCTGCCCAGGGAAGAAGCCCTGCAGCGCATGAAGCAGGCGGACATCTTCGCCATGGTGAGCAGCCCGGAGACCTATGGCATGGTGTACCTGGAGGCCATGGCGCAGGGGTGCATCCCCATTGCCAGCCGGGGCGAGGGCTTTGACGGGCTGATCCGGGACGGGGAGAATGGCTTCCTGCTCCCGCCGGGTGATGCAGACGCCCTTGTAGCGCTGCTGAACCGCATTGCAAACCTGACGCAGGAGGAGCGGTGCAGGCTCATCGACAATGCCTACGCCCTGGCCTGCGCCATGACGGAGGATCAGACCACGGAAGGATTTTTGCAGGCCAACAGCCTGCACAGACCAGAACAAGCGGCGGCAGAGATGTGATCTGCTGCCGTTTTCTTTTTTATTAACGATTCATTTCACATTAGTTTATTTTCAGTTCATTTTGCAACCCTACCATAAAGGAGAAACATGGAAAGGGGAGTGCAAGCGATGAAAATGGTGAAAACGCCCAAGAAGCCGGTTTTGACTTTCTATCTGATCATGCTGGCGGTTTTGCTGCTGTTCAATCTCATTGTGGTGCCTTCGGTGATGGAAGGCCGTATCACGGAGGTGGACTACGGCACCTTCCTCAAACACCTGGATGCGAAGGAAGTGCATCTGGTGCAAGTGGAGAAGGACTATATCTATTACGTCATGGGTACGGAGGCTGAGCCGCAGGTGTTCCGCACCGTGACCTTTAATGACGACAGCCTGGTGGACAGGCTCTATGCCTCCGGGTGCGCCTTCGGCCAGGTGCTGGAGGAAGAAGCCAACCCCATCGTCAGCTTTCTGGTCAGCTGGATCATGCCCATTGCGTTCTTCATGATCATCGGGCGGCTGCTGACCCGCCACATGAACAAATCTGGCGCGGGCGGTATGCCCATGATGCAGTTCGGCAAATCCAGCGCGAAGGTGTATGTGCCCTCCACCACCAGCATCAAGTTCAAGGATGTGGCGGGCGAGGAGGAAGCCAAGGAATCCCTGATGGAGATCGTGGACTTCCTGCATGATCCTGAAAAGTATAAGAAGATCGGCGCCTCTATGCCCAAGGGTGCGCTGCTGGTGGGTCCTCCTGGCACGGGCAAAACCATGCTGGCCAAGGCCGTGGCTGGCGAAGCCAATGTGCCGTTCTTCTCCATTTCCGGCTCGGAATTTGTGGAGATGTTTGTTGGCATGGGCGCGGCCAAGGTGCGCGACCTGTTCAAGCAGGCCAATGAAAAGGCACCCTGCATCGTGTTCATTGACGAGATCGACACCATCGGCAAGAAGCGCGATGGTCACGGCGTGGGCGGCAACGATGAGCGGGAGCAGACCCTGAACCAGCTGCTGACGGAGATGGACGGCTTTGACGGCGGCAAGGGCGTGGTGATCCTGGCGGCTACCAACCGGCCGGAAACCCTGGATCCCGCCCTGCTGCGTCCTGGTCGTTTCGATCGGCGCGTTCCTGTGGAGCTGCCTGACCTGACGGGCCGCGAGGCCATTCTGAAGGTACACGCCGAAAAGGTGTGCATGGAGCCGAACATCGACATGAACGCCATTGCCCGGGCTACTTCCGGCGCGTCCGGCGCGGAGCTGGCGAATATCATCAACGAGGCAGCGCTTCGTGCCGTGCGGCTGGGTCGGGATAAAGTGAGCCAGTCCGACCTGGAGGAAAGCGTGGAGGTGGTCATCGCCGGACAGCAGAAGAAGAACAAGGTGCTTTCCGACAAGGAGAAGTCCATCGTGGCCTACCACGAGATCGGCCACGCGCTGGTGGCGGCCTTGCAGACGCACTCGGCTCCGGTGACGAAGATCACCATCGTTCCCCGCACCTCTGGCGCCCTGGGCTACACCATGCAGGTGGATGCGGAAGAGCATAACCTGATGAACCAGACGGAGCTGGAAAACAAGATCGCCACCCTGACCGGCGGCCGGGCGGCGGAGAAGATCGTGTTTGGCAATGTGACCACCGGCGCCAGCAATGACATCGAGCAGGCTACCAAGCTGGCGCGGGCGATGATCACCCGCTACGGCATGAGTGAGGAATTTGGCATGGTGGCGCTGGAAACCGTGCAGAACCAGTACCTGGGCGGTGACGCCTCCCTGGCCTGCTCGTCGGAGACGGCTGCAGCCATCGACCGCAAGGTGGTTTCCCAGGTGCGCAGACAGTATGACAAGGCTGAGCAGCTCCTGCGGGAAAACGAAGGCAAGCTGCATGAACTGGCCAAGTACCTCTACGAGAAGGAGACCATTACGGGCGAGGAGTTCATGGCGATCCTGAATCAATAACAAAGGCGCCTCCGCGGGAACGAGCCTGCGGAGGCGTTTTATGTGCTGGCTTACCAGCGCGTCATGTTCTTTTCAAACTTGCGGGTGTAAGACTGCTGCAATTCTTCCGGGGTGATGCCATAGCAAAGCATCACATCGTTGTAGAACATCAGCACATCGGCCATTTCCTCCACCAGATCCTTGCGCAGGTCGGGGTCGGAGCAGGCGGCGGTGTCGCCATGCTTTTTCACGATGTCGATCACTTCGCCCACCTCGGCGATC
>JAFTPN010000048.1 GCA_017463245.1 Clostridia bacterium | reverse complement strand
GGAAATGTACGGCGAGTGCTTCGACATTCCCCGCCCGGACGACATCATCTTCATCGGCTGGTTTGCCGGTGGGCAGGTGTTCCGCAGCGGCGTGACCTTCACCCGCGGCCGCGGCAAGATCTTCTACTTCCAGCCCGGCCATGAGGAAGCCCCGGTGTATGAACATCCGGACATCCAGCGCATCATCACCAACGCAGTGCGCTGGGCAGCGCCCCTGTGCCGCCTCCCCTCCCCGCCGGACAATGTGGAAGAACACTAACGCAAAAGCTCCCCTTTTCAGGGGAGCTTTTGCTATGGGAACCAGGCTTACTTGCTCATCACGCCATGCACGGTGTCAAACGAAGTCTTGATGGCGTAGTTCTCCGTCACCAGGCCGCCATAGGGGCTGAGCAGGTTGTAGTTGTAGCCCGTGGCGTAGGGATTGTCCGTCACACCCCAGATGGCCACGCAGGTCAGGGGCTTGTTCTCGCCGCTGTTGACCCGCTTGAACATCTCGAACAGGCGGCCGTAGAAATCCGCATGGAGCGCCACGGTGGCCTCGTCATTCTGGAAGTTGCGCACCGCCATCTCGGTGATATGCACCTCCAGACCCTCCTTGGCGTAGAGGTTGATGGAGGTCTCGATACGGATGATGTGGTTGTCGTTCAAGCAGTCCTGCTGCGTACCGTAGCCGCCGATGTACCCCTGCATGCCCATGCCGTCGATCAGCTTGCGGTAGTTGCCGTTTTCATCCTTGGCATAGGTGTTGATGGAGCGCGCCAGGGCGATGGCGGCATCCCGCTTCTCGGTAAAGAACATATTGTAGTCGTTGTAGAACAGCTTGATGTCCGCACCCAGCTTTTCCACCGTGTCCTTGGCACAGAGGAAGGCAAACTCCACATAGTCGTCGCCCACATGGGTCTTGAACAGGTTATCCACGCCGCTGCGGATGGTGCGCAGGTGGCGGGTGTCCTTGCTGTCCCACTCCTTGGCATTGTCACCAATGGCCTCGTTCACCACGTCCCAGCAGTAGATCACACCGGGGAACTTTTCCTCAAAGTGGGTGATCACCTGTTCGATGTAATACTTGGTACGGGCACGAATGGTCTCCTGGTCGGCATAGGGCTTGCTGCTGTCATAGCCCTCGCGGAAGAACCAGTCGCACATATAGGCATCCCACACCAGCACATGGCCGCGCACCTTCATGCCGTTGTCCTGCGCCCATTGCACCATTTTGTCGGCCTGGAAGTAGTTCATCACAGGCATGCCGTCCTCGGCTGTCTTGCTGGCCTGCTGGTTCAGCAGGGAATAGGCCTTGGTCTCGTTGGTGCAGGTGAGGGAGGAAAAGTGCGTCTTGGTCAGCGCCATATAGGCGGGGTTGCCGGTGCATTGCATATAGTTGTAGCTGGCGCCCATGATGAAGCCATGCTCCCGGGCAAGGCTGTCCAGGGAAACATAGTCGTCCTTGGATTTGCCAGCTTCACCCAGCGCCATGGCGGCGGTGGGCAGCAGGCTGATGCACAGCAAAAGCACCAGCACAAGGGAAACGATCCTTTTCATATAGCTTTCTCCTTTGGTCATTCCAGCTGCGCCTTGCCAAACTGCGTGGGCGATTTGCCCGTGCGAGCCTTGAAGGCGCGGTAAAAGCTGGTGTAATCCGCAAAGCCGCTTTGTTCGCTGGCCTGCCGGGGCTTCACGCCCTGGCGGAGCAGCTGCTGAGCCAGAATGATGCGCCGCGTGAGTATGTACTGGTAGATGGACACCCCGGTGTAATCCTTAAACTCGTGCAGCAGCGCATATTTGCTGATGCCGAACACCTCTTCCAGCTGATCCAGCGAAAGCGCCTGGGCGGCATTCTGGTTGATGTAGCTGATCAGGTCGCTCATGCGGGAGGCCGGAGTGGCTGTTTGCGAGGCCACGCTTTGCTCCAGCAGGTTCAAAAGGCGCAGCAGGTAAATGATCATCCTGCAGCGATTGGCCAGCACGCCCGCAGGGGACGTGTCCCGCGCCCCTTCGATGATCTCGTCCGCCATGGGCACCAGCGACCCCACGGCTTCCGCTCCCGGCTGAAGGCAGTACCGCCCGCCCCGGGTCAGCCCATCCAGCACCTCCACAAAATTGTACCCTTCGGTGCTGATGGACTGCAGAAACTCCCTGGACAGGTAGATGTAAAACCGCTCATAGGGCTGGGAGGGATCCGTGTGGATCACCCGGTGCATGCAATGGGGCGGGTAGATCAGCGTTTCGCCCATCACGGGGCTGACGTCCTGCTCCTCCACGATCACCCGGATGGAGCCCCGCAGGATGAAATACAATTCGTAAAAATGGTGGCTCTGGTAGATCGTGGGCTGGGGCGTGGTGTTGGTGGCATGGTAGATCTCAAAGGCACGGCCTTCCGGCATCTGATTTTCAAACCGCCAAACCGGATGCTCGTTCATGCAGGTTCTCCTTCAATGGTGGATCTTTTTAGCCGCCAAAGGTGTTGCTCAGGTCGGCCACCACAGCTTCCACGGTGTTGGTCTTGTGGCGGGAGGTGGCAACGCGCTTCATGAGCTCCTCGTAGAACAGCTCCTCGTCAATGGGCAGCTCCACTTCCTTGCCCAGGAAGGCGGAGAGGTGCATGGCATTGGACAGCATCAGGCCATGGATGCCCTCGCGGCCGTCGGCAACCATGGGCTCGCCCCGGAGGATCGCGCCGCCCCAGGCGTTGATCACGCCATTATGCTGCTCATTCTTGCCGTCGGTCTCCACGTTGATGTCCTCGGCGGGCATGGTGGCAAAGCCTTCCTTGCAGGTGACCCTCCACTCGGGCTCGGAAACGCTGAACTCCTTCAGCTCGATGCCGCCGTAGGTCACCACCAGCTTGGCCTTGTCCATCATGATCTCAAAGCGGTTGGTGCCGTGAGCGTCGCCGGTGGTGGTCACGAACACGCCGGTGGCGCCGTTCGCGTATTCCACATAGGTGGTCACGTCGTCTTCCACCTCAATGTCGTGCCACTTGCCGAACTTCATGTGGGTCTGCACCTTCACGGGCATGCCGCAGATCCATTGCCACAGATCCAGCTGATGGGGGCACTGGTTCAGCAGCACGCCGCCGCCCTCGCCAGCCCAGGTGGCACGCCAGGCGCCGGAATCGTAGTAGAACTGGGTGCGATACCAGTCGGTGATGATCCAGTTGGTGCGGCGGATCTGGCCGTACTTGCCGCTCTGCACAATTTCGCGAGCCTTGCGGTACACATGGTTGGTGCGCTGGTTGAACATCAGGCCAAACTTCACCTCGGGGTGCTGGTCGGCCACAGCCATCATCTCGCGCACCTGCTTGGTGTACACACCGGCAGGCTTTTCCACCAGCACATGGATGGAACGCTTCATGCACTCGATGGCCAGGCCGGGATGATCATAGTGAGGGGTAGCCACGATGCAGGCGTCGATGAGGCCGCTGTCCAGCATGGCTTCAGCCGTGTCAAAGAAAGCCACGTTCTCGCCCAGGCGATCCTTCGCCCAGTCCTTGCGGGCGGGATTGGTGTCCGCCACAGCCGTCAGCACAAAATCGGGGCACTCGCCGTCCACCACGCGGCAGGCGTGGCCGCTGCCCATGTTGCCAATACCAATGATACCAAGACGAATCTTTTCCATGATCGTTTCCTCCTTCTTACAGCAGCGCCTTCAGGGCATCGCAGGCGGCGTCAAAGGCCGCATCGCTGCTGGGATAGCTGAATACATCCACTTCGGTGCGGTTGCCAGCCTGCTCCAGATCCTTCAGGCCGTCGAACACGCTCAGATGGGGCTCGATGGACACGGCACAGCCGCCCTGGGCGCGGAATTCATCCAGAATGGCCTTCACATGACCAACACCCTTGCCAGCAGGCACGACCTTGCCGCTAGGCAGGGCATCCTTGATATGCAGGTACTTGATGCGATCCTTCAGCAGCGCCCATCCCGCCAGGGTGTCCTGGCCGCATTGCACAAAGTTGGCCGGGTCGAACACGCCCTCCAGCTCCGGGAAGGCCGTCAACAGCTCATGGCAGCGGTCAGCCATGTCACCGTAGATGCCCTTTTCGTTCTCATGGCACAGCGCAACGCCGCTGCCGCGAGCCGCATCCACCATCTGGCCGACCTGATCCATCACCTTGCCGCGATACTCCGCCGCCTTGCCCTCCGGCACAAAGAAGGAGAACATGCGCAGGTTCTTGGCGCCCAGCACGTCCGCCAGGGTCAGCACATGGCGCAGCTTATCCAGGTGAGCGGCAAAGCCATCGCCTTCAATGCCGATCTTGCCAATGGGCGAGCCCATGCTCCACACGGTGAGGCCAGCATCATCCAGCTTGCGGCGCACCTCGCGAGCCTTCTCGATGGAAATGTCAGCAATGTTCTGGCCGTCCACACCGCGAATCTCCAGGCCGTTGAGCCCATTGCGCTGCATGGCGGCAATCTGCCTGTCGATCTGCCCGGAGGCCTCGTCGGCAAAGGCATACATATTCAGCGGGTTCATTGTTCTTCCTCCTTGCTCCAACCCAATAACTGGTTTGTTCTTCCAGTATTATATATCAACATTTGCACTATTTCAACCTCAAGCCCGAATCGATTGCAAAAATTGCCTACAATTATGCCACATATGCAAAAAGGCACCGCAGGCCATCCCGCGGTGCTCCAATAAATGCAATCTTCCATCTCCCCCACCCTCATCACCCACCCAAAAAGGGTTTCGAAAGGGTCGAAGACCCTTCGCGGAGTCCAGAGGCAGAGCCTCTGGTGGGATTCTTAAGGGCGAAGCCCTTAAGCCTCGGGCTCCAGAAGACCCAGGTCGCCGTCTTTGCGGAGGTAGAGGATGTTGGTGCGCTCGGTCTCGATATTTACAAAGGCGAAGAAGTCGTGACCCAGGAGTTCCATCTGGATGGCGGCGTCCTCCACGGACATGGGGCGCACGGGGAAGGTCTTGTGGCGGACGATCTTGGGGGCGTTTTCTTCGGCCGGTTCTTCGTCGATATATTCCGGCACCTCGGGCACGAAGGCGTCCTCGCGGATGCGCTTGCCCAGCTTGGTGCGGTGGCGGTGGATCTGGCGTTCGATCTTGGCCAGCGCCTGATCGATGGCGAGGAAGAGATTGTTGTCATCAGCGACGGCCTCGCTGCGGAGGATCACGTTGTTGCCCATGGGAACGGTGATCTCAACGATGCGCTGATCCTTCTTGCCCTTCTGCATTTTGACCTGCACTTCGGTCTCGGGCAGGAGGTAGCGCTCCATCTTGGCGGTCTTCTTTTCGATGCGCTTGGTCACGGCGGGGGTGATAACCATGTTGCGGGCGTTGATCGTCATCTTCATAATTCATAAGCTCCTTTCGGGGATGGGATGACAAAAAGCGGACGCAGGCCGGTCACTGTCTCGGCTGCCTCCGCTGATAAGTTTGTGCCACTGGCACCACGTCCTCTCTTTCAGATGATCTGGTGTCTGTATTATACCCATTCGACGCGGTGAGTGAAACCTCCTGCTAAGAAAATGTTCTTTTTGAGAAAAATTTTTCCGTTTGTCACATCTTTGTCAACCGATAGCCGAAAATGCGGTAGAAGCTCTTCCCCGCCCTGCCCATGAAGCGGAAGCGCAGCCTGTCGCTGCCGCGCAGCCGCGCCACCATGTCCGGGGTGATGATGTCGCTGTTCAGGATGCACTTGCACCCCTCGCCTTCCAGCAGCGCCGGATCGTCCATGGCAAAGTCGATCTTCGCATCCACGGCATTGATGGGGTTCTTCCACTTGGAAAGCATGGCTGCCAGGGGCGAATAGGCGTCGAAGATGAACTCCGCCTCGTCGAAATGACCGCGGAAGGCCGCCATCAGGTCACGCATATCCTGCTGGGAGAGGTACATGCTCAGCCCCTCGGCGATGATCAGCGCGTGGGTGTGCTGGGGAATGCCCACCAGCCAGCCCGCAGGCAGGGCAGGCGCGGCAATGAGGTGATATTGCGCGTTTTCCGGGTAGTACGTCCTGCGCAGATCAATGACCTCCGGGAAGTCCAGGTCGTACCAGGGCAGACTGACCTGCGCCCGGTTCACCCGGCTGTCCAGACCCACGCCCAGCTGGATGATCACACCTTCCGGGTGGCGGGCGGCATAGTCCTCCACCATGCGGTCGTAATGGGCGGCACGCATGGCCATGTAGATGGCCAGCTTGCGAGTCTGATCCACCTGGGAGAAATCGTAGTCCACGCTGGCAACGATGCGCTCTGCCGTGGCATCTGGAAAGATGTCCTCGCGGCTCATCAGCGCCTTACCGTAGAGAGGGATGAACAGGGTGAGGGATTCGTTTTTCATGATATTTCTGACGAGACATTTTCTTGTTCGCATTTTTGTCTGCTTACCGCTTGAATGAACGTCCAACTAATCGTTCAACAAAGCTTAGGTTCTGCAAAGCGTAGTTGACACCTTGTTGGAAACCCTGTTGTCGCTGCTCTACGGCTATTCGTTTGATACCATCCACCATACTCTTGCCATTACCATATTCTTTCAGCACATGGGTAATCATTGCCGCTCCCTTTACCGTCTTCATCTTCTATCCCTCCGCACTCATTTCGTGATTCTCTTTTTTAGCCCACATCCAGTAATCCCGCAGATAACTCCCCAAAAGATATACAGAAGTGGACGCCACCACCAACCTACCAATAACCACCAAATAAATCCATGTCGATGAACAGTCATTGTCAAATACTTGTTTTTGCGTCGAGCCATTCTCGTTCCTCCTTATTCTTTGTTTCTCCCCAAAAGCGTTATTAGCGCCGCACTTACAATAACCCCGCTTGCCCCAAGAATCGTTACCCACTTCTTCGATGCCGTTTTTCTCTCAGTAGGTGTTTTTACAATCGCTGGTGCAAGAAGGTTTGCGTTGGTCAATATCTCAGTTCTTTCGGTATCAGTATACCTATCAGGATGATCAACCAGCGCATCCAACACGATATAAAGCATCTTTGTATCATCACCCGATTCCGCAATCTCATCGTCTAACACCTTTCGAATGGCAAGATACTGCATACGTGTCATCTTATACTTGCTTTCACCTTGCTCAATTGTACTGATAGTTTGGCGCTTTACGCCAAGTTTTTCTCCCAATGTAGCTGCCGTCCATCCAGCGCAGCTTCGAATCAAAGGAAGATTTCGTTGGAGTCGTGATATTTCGTCCAATCATTTCCACCTCCCATCTATATCATATAACAAAATTTGCTCCATGTCAATATATCGACTATAGGAAAATTTAGTGTATAAAAAGGCGGAGAGTTTCCTCTCCGCCGTAATTGTGTAATTAACCCAGAACAACCTTGACTTCGTGCACCTTGCCATCGCCGAAGGTGGGCAGCACATTGCCCTCGATGGCCTTGCCGTCCACGGTCACGGCCTTCACGCCGCGGCACACATGGGCAGTATTGTCGATGGTGATGTCGTAGGTGGCGCCACGGAAGCGGCGGCTGACCTTGTAGCCATCCCAGGTGTGGGGGATGCAGGGATCGACCTTCAGGCCTTCCCAGTCAGGCTTGATGCCCAGGATGTAGTTGCTGATGACGTAGAAGTTCCAGGCAGCGGTGCCGGTGAGCCAGCTGTTCTTGGCCTGGCCGAAGTTCTTGGCGTCCTTGCCGGCGATCATCTGGCTGTAGACGTAGGGCTCCATCTTGTGCAGGTCGCTGATCTCCTCGCGGTAGGCAGGAGCGATCTTGCTGTAGAGCTTGAAGGCACGGTCGCCGTGGCCGACGACGGTCTCAGCAGCGATGATCCAGGGGTTGTTGTGGCAGAAGATGCCAGCGTTCTCCTTGTATCCCGGAGGATAGGAGGACACTTCGCCCAGCTCCAGGTGATAATCCTTGTAGCCGGGCTGCAGCAGCACGATGCCATGCTCGGTCTCCAGCCACTTCTCAACGGACTCCAGAGCCTTTTCGGCCTTGCCATCTTCCACACCAACGCCAGCCATCACGCAGTAGCCCTGGCTCTCGATGAAGATCTTGCCGTCCTCGCACTCCTTGGAGCCGACCTTGTTGCCCATGGCATCGTAGGCGCGGATGAACCACTCGCCGTCCCAGCCGTGGGTCAGGATGGCATCGTTCATGGCGTCGATCTCGGCCTGGCAGGCGTCAGCCTTGGCATTCTCGCCCTTGCGGCGCAGGATGGCCACCAGTTCGGGGCCGATGGACACGAACATGCCGGCGATCAGCACGGACTCGGCCACGCGGTCATCGGGGGCATTGGGGTTGGAGAAGGTCTGGAAGGATTCGCCGGGGGCGTCAGAGAAGCAGTTCAGGTTCAGGCAGTCGTTCCAGTCGGCGCGGCCGATCAGGGGCAGACCGTGAGGACCCTTGTTGTTCACGACGTGATAGAAGCTGTTTTCCAGGTGCTCCAGCAGGGTGCCGCAATCGTTGGGATTGCAGTCATAGGGAGTGGCCTCATCCAGGATGCCGAAGTCGCCGGTCTCCTTGATGTAGGCAGCGGTGCCAGCGATCAGCCACAGCGGATCGTCGTTGAAGCCGCCGCCGATGTCGTTGTTGCCCTTCTTGGTCAGGGGCTGATACTGATGGTAGCAGCCGCCGTCATGGAACTGGGTGGCAGCGATGTCCAGGATGCGCTCGCGGGCGCGCTCGGGGATCTGATGCACAAAGCCCAGCAGGTCCTGAGAGGAATCGCGGAAGCCCATGCCACGGCCAACGCCGCTCTCGAACATGGAGGTGGAGCGGCTCATGTTGAAGGTGACCATGCACTGGTAGGGATTCCAGATGTTCACCATGCGGCCCAGCTTCTCATCATCGGTGGTGAGGGTGTAGGCGCTGAGCAGGTTGTCCCAATGAGCCTTCAGGGCGTCGAACTTGGCCTGGATCTGCTCGTCGGTGGTCAGCTCGGCGATCATGGCCTTGGCAGGAGCCTTGTTGATGATGCCGGGGGCAGCCCACTTCTCGTCCACAGGCACTTCCACATAGCCCAGCACGAAGTTGAACTTCTTGCTCTCGCCAGCTTCCAGGTGCACCTTGATCTGGTGGGAAGCCATGGGCTGCCAGCCGGAAGCCACGGAGTTGCCCATCTTGCCGGTCATGACGGACTGGGGAGCGTCGAAGCCGTTGTACATGCCCAGGAAGGTTTCCATGTCGGTATCGAAACCATCGATGGGGGTGTTCACGGTGTAGAAGGCATAGTGATTGCGGCGCTCGCGGTACTCGGTCTTGTGGTAGATCACACCGTCCTCGACCTCAACTTCGCCGGTGGAGAAGTTGCGCTGGAAGTTCAGCATATCGTCGGAGGCATCCCACAGGCAGAATTCCACAAAGGAGGTGAGGATCACGTCCTTGGCGGCATCGCTGTCATTGGTCAGGGTGATCTGATGCACCTCGGCGTTCACGCCCATGGGCACAAAGCTCAGCTGGCTGGCGGTCAGGCCGTTCTTCTTGCCGGTGATCACGGTGTAGCCCATGCCATGGCGGCAGGTGTACTCGTCCAGCTCAGTTTTGACGGGCTTCCAGCCGGGATTCCACACGGTGTCGCCGTCCTTCACGTAGAAATAGCGGCCGCCGTTGTCCACAGGCATATTGTTGTAGCGGTAGCGGGTCACGCGGCGCAGGCGGGCGTCGCGATAGAAGCAGTAGCCACCAGCCGTGTTGCTGATGATGCCGAAGAAGTTCTCACAGCCCAGGTAGTTGATCCAGGGATAGGGCGTCCGGGGCGTTTCAATGACATATTCACGGGCTTTGTCGTCGAAATGGCCGTACTTCATATGTTATTCCTCCATCCGTGTGCAAGTTGCACCACGGTTATTTTATCTGAAATGTAGTATAACACATTCTTTCTGTAAGTGCAAACGCTTTCGCAACTTTCGTTCAAAATTCGCTCAAATAATGCTCATTATTTGCCATTATCCTCTCGCAAACCCTTGAAATTCCACACTTTTTCATTTTCTCTTTTTCCTTTGTGTTTTTTGGTAACCGAAACCTTGTTTTCGCAGCGCGCCGCACTTTCATCTTGCATCCGGCGGGATTTCGTGGCATAATGACCCCAGCGGCTTGCCGCAATCCTACGAAAAACGAGGTACACACCGTGGCTACTGCCCTCTGGGTGCGCACCATCCGCCACCACCGCATGGATAAACAGGTCACCGAGCCCTGCCTCCGTGACGACCCCCAGGACGCCCTGGCCGAAGCCTGCCATAAGCTGGATATCTCCCGCCCCCTCTGGCTGGACAAAAACCAGCGCGAGTGGGACGAGTTCGGCCAGACCCGCTTCCTCCCCGATGACTTCATCGACTCCGTCAACTTCGACCGCCTCGAGATCGAATTCATCGACCCCGACGCCAAGAAAAAACGCTCCACCGACCCAAGGAACGCTTAAGGGGGCGTTGCCCCCTTAAGAATCCCCCACCCAAGGGCGCTGCCCTTGGGGAACCCGGTCAGGGCTCTGCCCTGACAACCCGCGAAGGGTCTTCGACCCTTTCGAAACCCATGCGGGGAGGGTGCTGCTGGGTGATCGCCGAGCGGGGGTCACGGTGCGAGTACGGTCGCACCGCGACGCGGAGGAAGTAACTAAGGCTCCCTCCTCGAGGGAGCTGGCAGCCGTTAGGCTGACTGAGGGAGTGGTTCTGCCACTTGCCCCAACGCCTCACTTCCCCCGCACCTGTAGGGGCGATCTGCGATCGCCCGCCGTGCCACAAACTAAATTCCGCATTCCGAATTCCGAATTCCGCATTCTCTTGGAGGCCTTATGAATAAGCAAATCTCTTCTTTGATCGATTCCTACCGCTCCGAATTCATCGCCACCCTTTCCCGCTGGATCGAAGTCCCCTCCGTGAAGGACACTCCCGCTCCCCGCGCGCCCTTCGGCACCGAGGTGCGCCGGATGCTGGACATGGCCATGGCCGACGCCCGCGCCATGGGCTTTGATGCGCGGGACTTTGACGGCTACGCCTGCGACCTGACCCTGGGCGATGCCCCCGAGGCCGTGGCGGTGCTGGGTCACCTGGACGTGGTTCCCGCCGGTGATGGCTGGCAGACCCCGCCCTTCACCGCAGTGATCGACGGCGACAAGATCATCGGCCGCGGCTCCATTGACGACAAGGGGCCCGCCCTGGCGGCGCTGTACGCCATGCGCGCCATCAAGGAGGCGGGCGTGCCGCTAAAGAAGTCCATCCGCATGATTCTGGGCTGCGACGAGGAAAGCGGCTGGGAGGACATGGCCTACTATGCAGCCCATGCCGACATGCCCAAGGTGGGCTTCTCCCCCGATGCCTCCTTCCCCATCATCAACACGGAGAAGGCCATGCTCCACGCCTTCATCACCGCGCCTGTGGCCGAAAGCGGCCTGCAGGTAAAGCAGCTGTGGACAGGCGAGCGTGTGAACGTGATCCCCGGCGAGTGCAAGGCGCTGCTTGCTGGCGGCGCTGAGCTGGCCGGGCAGGTAGCTGCCTATGCCGCCAAGGCTTCCCTTCCCTACACCGCTGAGGTCACCGCTGACGGCGTGTGGGTCACCGCCGAGGGTATCCCCGGCCACTCCGCCTACCCCGAAGGCCGCCGCAACGCCATCGGCATGATGCTGCTGCTCCTGAAGGAGCTGGGTGTGCAGGGTGCATTCCTCACCCTGGCCAACGCCATCGGCATGGAGAGCAACGGCGCCTCCCTGGGCTGCGCCTGCGCGGACGAGGTTTCCGGCGCGCTGACCTGCAACATGGGCATCCTGCACCTGGAGAACGGCAGCATCACCGCCTCGTTGGATATGCGTGTGCCGATAACCGCCGACCTGGACAAGCTGGAAGCCAGCGCCCGCGCTGCCCTGCCGGGCTTCACCTTCCTCCATGTGGAAAAGAAGGAACCCCACCATGTCCCTGCCGAAAGCGAGCTGGTGAGCCAGCTGCTGGCCGCCTACCACGAGGAGACCGGCCTCCCCGCCTACCCCACCGCCACCGGCGGCGGCACCTATGCCAAGGTGCTGGAGCAGGGTGTGGCCTTCGGCGCGGCCTTCCCGGATGATGAGGATCTGGCGCATCAGGCGGATGAGTACGCCAGCATTGATGGGCTGATGAAGTCCGCGAAGGTTTATGCCAATGCGCTGCTGCGGCTGTGTGCGGAATAAGTGAAGGTATGTGAAAAGGAACGCTCGGAAAGTGAGCGTTCCTTTTTTTGATGTTGTTTTGGGGTGTTTTCTTTGTTTGTGTGCTTTTGTGCAGCGTTGTTCTTTTCGTCTCGGCGAAAAGAACCAAAAGCCGCCCGGGGCCGCTGATGTTATCATGCAGCGGCAGCGGCCCCGGACCCCCGCTCCTCACAGGGTACGCTGGGCGGAGCGAGTGCAACCCTCCGGGTTCCTCGCGGGGGCGACTAATTTCGCCGCTGTCGTCTTGTTTCGCTCTGGGGAAGATCGCCCGCATTCGCGTGACTCTGTGCACAAGGGTTTGTTGTTCTGTGTGCATTGCCGGGTAGATTGTAGGGGCGAACTGTGTTCGCCCGCCACGTTGCTTTTCCTGCCTGCTGGGCGATAGGTGCAGCGTGCGGGCGATCGCAGATCGCCCCTACAGGTGCAAGGTAACCCAAAGGCTCCCTTGTGTAAAGGGAG
>JAFTPN010000047.1 GCA_017463245.1 Clostridia bacterium | reverse complement strand
CCTTCGCGTCCTTCGCACCGGTGGCCGTGGCGGCAGAAAAGATCCTCCCCATCGACCCGTCGGCTGCGGTCATCAACTGCCGCCGCGCAATGGAATTCGCCGTCAAATGGATGTACTCCGTGGACGGCTCCCTTGTGCTGCCCTATGATGACCGCCTCGCCTCCCTGATGGACAACGAGGACTTCCGTGATGTGGTTGGGCCGGACGTTCACCAGCGCATGAAGCTCATCCGCCTGCTGGGCAATCAGGCCGCCCACAACAGCCGCAACATCACCCGCGAGCAAGCCGTCCTGTGCCTGGAGAACCTCCATTGCTTCCTGGATTTTGTCGCCTACTGCTACGCCGATACCTACGAGCCGCAGGTTTTCGATCCCGCCCTGCTGGATGCCCCCGCGCAGCCCGCTCCCGTGGTGGACAACTCTGCCGAGATCGAGCTGAAGAAGCTCATGGCCGAAAACGCTGCCCTGCGCGAGGAACTCACCGCCCGCCGCGAGGTGCAACAGCCCACTTATATCCCCAAGCCGCTGGATCTCTCCGAATACAAGACCCGCAAGATCTACATCGACGCCATGCTCATCGATGCCGGCTGGGTGGAGGGTCGCGACTGGCTCAATGAGGTGGAGCTCCCCGGCATGCCCAACCACAGCGAGGTTGGCTATGCGGACTATGTGCTCTACGATGATATGCACAAACCCCTGGCGATCATCGAGGCCAAGCGGATGTGCGTGGACGCCTCCAAGGGCAGGCAGCAGGCCAAACTGTATGCGGATATTCTGGAAAAGCAGTATGGTCGCCGCCCGGTGGTGTTCCTGACCAATGGCTTTGACACCTTCATTGTGGATGGTCAGTACCCGGAACGCCGGGTGAGCTGCATTTATGCCAAGCGCGATCTGGAGAAGCTGTTCAACCTGCGTCGTATGCGCACCAGCCTCAAGCATGTGACAGTGAACCCCAGCATCGCGGGACGATACTATCAGGAGGGCGCCATCAAGGCCGTCTGCGAGGCCTTCGACCAGAAGAACCGCCGCAAAGCGCTGCTGGTTATGGCCACCGGCTCCGGCAAGACCCGCACCTGCATCGCCCTGTGCGATGTGCTGCTGCAGCACGGCTGGGTGAAGAACATCCTTTTCCTTGCCGACCGCAACAGCCTTGTCACCCAGGCCAAGCGCAGTTTTGTCAACCTGCTGCCGGATCTGTCCGTCACCAACCTGTGCGAGGAGAAAGATAACTACACGGCGCATTGCGTGTTCTCCACCTACCAGACGATGATAAACTGCATCGACAGCGTGCGGGACGAGCAGGGTAAGCTGTTCACCTGCGGGCATTTCGACCTGATCATCTGCGACGAGGCGCACCGTTCCATCTACAACAAGTATCGTGATATCTTCAACTATTTCGATGCCCCGCTGGTGGGTCTGACCGCCACGCCCAAGGATGAGATCGACAAGAATACCTACGATGTGTTTGACCTGGAAAGCGGCGTGCCCACCTATGGCTACGAGCTGGCCCAAGCCGTCAAGGATGGGTACCTGGTGGACTACATGTCCGTGGAAACCACGCTGAAATTCCTTGACCAGGGCATCGTGTACGACGAGCTGTCCGATGCGGATAAGCAGGAGTACGAGGACACCTTCACCGATGAAAACGGCGAGCTGCCGGAGCAGATCAATTCTTCCGCGCTGAATGAGTGGATCTTCAACGAGGACACCATCCGTGAGGTGCTACACATCCTGATGGAAAAGGGTATCCGCATTGATTATGGCGAGAAGCTGGGCAAAACGATCATCTTCGCCAAGAACCATCAGCATGCCGAGAAGATCTTTGAGGTGTTCAACAAGGAATACCCCCACCTGCCCGGCTATGCCAGGGTCATTGACAACTACATGACCTACGCCCAGAGCGCCATCGACGAGTTCTCCGATCCGAAGAAGCTGCCGCAGATCGCCATCTCCGTGGATATGCTGGACACCGGCATCGACGTGCCGGAAGTGCTGAACCTGGTCTTCTTCAAGAAGGTCATGAGCAAGGCCAAGTTCTGGCAGATGATCGGCCGCGGCACCCGCCTGTGTCCCTATCTGCTGGACGGCGCGGACAAGGAGAAGTTCTACATCTTCGACTTCTGCGGCAACTTTGAGTTCTTCCGCATAGGCAAGGGACACCCCACTCCCAACCAGCTGCCGCTGCAGGGCGCGATCTTCAGCCTCAAGGCACAGATTTCCTTCAAGCTGCAGGATCTGGCCTATCAGACCAAGGAGCTGATTCCGTTCCGTCAAGGCTTGGTGGCCGATATGCTGTCCAAGGTGCAGGAGCTGAACCGAGAAAACTTTGCTGTGCGGCTGCATCTGCGCTATGTGGAGAAGTTCTCTGATCCCAAGAGCTACGAAACCCTCACCTATGAGGACACGCTGCTGATGGGCTCCGAGCTTGCGCCGCTGGTTGCTCCCGACCAGGATGACGCCAAGGCGATACGCTTCGACGCCCTGATGTACGGCATTGAACTGGCCTACCTGATCGGCAAGAAGTACGCCCGCGCACGGAATGACCTGCTGGGCAAGGTACGCGGCATCGCCAGCGTAGCCAACATACCGGAGATCATGGCGCAGTCTGAACTGCTCAACAAGATCCTTAACACGGATTATCTTGATAACGCTGGCATCAACGAGTTTGAACACATCCGTGAAAACCTGCGCGACCTTGTGAAGTACATACCCTACAGTAAGCATGTGTACGAAACCAACTTCACCGATGAAGTGCTGTCTATGGAATGGCACGAATCCGAGTTGGAAAACGACGACCTGCAAAACTACAAGGCCAAGGCTGAATTCTATGTCCGGCAGCATCAGGATCATCTGGTGATCGCCAAGCTGAAGAAAAACGTGCCGCTGACCCAGCTGGACGTGGAAACACTGGAGAAGATCCTTTGGAGCGAAGTCGGTACCCGTGAGGACTACGAAGCCGAATACGGCAAGAAGCCATTGGGCGAGTTTGTCCGCGAGATCGTTGGTCTGGACATGAACGCAGCCAAGGAAGCCTTTGCGCAGTATCTGAACGGCACCACCCTGGACAGCCGGCAAATCTACTTCGTCAATCAGATCGTGGAGTACATCGTCCACAACGGCCTGATGAAGGATCTCTCGGTGCTTCAGGAATCGCCGTTTACCGATCAGGGAAGCGTGGTAGAGCTGTTCACTGATTTTTCTGTGTGGCTTGGCATTCGCGCCGTGATTAACCGCATCAACAGCAACGCAGTAGCATCCTAATGGAACTGGCATAGTCGTACTGGACTACGCCAGTTTTTCATTGAGCGGATATGGTGTTTTCCTGGTGCCTGCCAATCTCTTTCAGATACATTTCCTGCAAGTCCGAAACCTGAGTTCTCAGTTCAAAAAGTCCCGTCCTAATCGTATCAAATGCATGGGACTCCTTTTCTCGCTCATGAGCCAGACCCAAGTGAAACAGGGAACTGGCCTCATCATCAAAGATCGTAACCGGAAATGAAACAACAGCACCCGTACCGCATATTGTTTGTTGCTGGCAATACATAACCAACCAGTCCTCACAAACTTGTTGACAAGTCAACAATGTTAGGCTATAATCGACTCGTTGACTTGTCAACAAACAAGGGATTCTCATAGTGAACCGCTTGGAGACCTTAACCGTGCTGGCCGATATCAGCGACAGGATGACGGAGGCCGTTGCGCAGAAGAGTGAAAAGAAGGAATTGTGATGTTGTTTATCAAAGCGGCGTTCTGCCGCGTATTTCAGACGGCCTTTCGCCTTGCGCTCCCGATCCTGCCGTACCGCGAGCCGCAGATCGTTGGCTCCGTGCGCCATCTGCCGGAGATTCTCCTCAAGGAAAACAAACGAGGCGTTCTGATCGTGACGGACAGGGGCATCGTGGCCAACGGGCTGACTGCGTCGGTAGAAACGGCACTTCGATCCGCAGGTATCGCCTATACCATCTATGATCAAACACAGCCCAACCCCACCGTCTGCAATGTGGAGGAGGCGGTGGCGCTGTACCGTGCGCAGGGCTGCGACAGCCTGATCGCCATCGGCGGCGGCTCGGCCATGGATTGCGCCAAGGGCATTGGTGCGCGCATTGCGCATCCGCACAAAACGCTGCGCCGGATGAAGGGGATCCTGCGGGTGCTGCGTCGCCTGCCTTTGCTCATCGCCATTCCCACCACCGCCGGCACGGGCAGCGAGGTCACGCTGGCAGCCGTCATCACTGACAGCGACCGGCGCGACAAGTATGCCATCATGAGCTTTCCCCTCATCCCGCATTACGCCGTGCTGGATGCGGCCATGACGGTTTCCCTTCCGCCCCATCTGACGGCCACCACCGGCATGGATGCGCTGACCCACGCGGTGGAAGCCTACATTGGCCACTCCACCACAAAGGAAACGCGGCGTCTGGCGCTGGATGCGGTGCAGCTGGTGTTTGCCAACATTGAAAATGCCTATGCGGACGGGCAGGATCTGCAGGCGCGGGAGAATATGCTCCACGCCGCATACAAGGCGGGCGCGGCCTTCTCCAAATCCTATGTGGGATACATTCACGCCGTGGCGCATTCGCTGGGCGGGCAATACGGCACGCCCCACGGACTGGCCAACGCCGTCATCATGCCCTATGTGCTGGAGGCCTACGGCGCAAGCGCACACCGCAAGCTGCACGAGCTGAGCGTGGCCGCCGGTGTATGCACGGCGGAGGAATCCCACGCAAGCGGGGCGGAGAAGTTCATCCGCTCCATCCGCAGGCTGAATGCCAGCATGGGCATTCCCGGGAAGCTCACGGGCATCCGCCGGGAGGATATTCCTGCGCTGGCAAAGCATGCGGAGCGGGAGGCCAATCCCCTCTATCCGGTGCCGAAGCTGATGGGTGCCCGGGAGTTGGCGGAAATCTACCACCAGGTTGCAGATTGGAGCGATATGCCATGACAAGTCAGGAAATTCAGACCCTTTTGGAAAAGCAGCGCGCCTTTTACCGCAGCGGCGCGACGATCCCTGTCAGCTTCCGCATTGCCCAGCTGAAGAGGCTCTATGCAGCGGTGAAGCAGCATGAAAAGGAGATCAACGCCGCCCTGAAGGCCGACCTGGGCAAGAGCGCCTACGAGGGCTTCATGTGCGAAAGCGGGCTGGTGCTCTCGGAAATCTCCTATATGATCCGCCACACCCGCCATTTCGCCCGGCGCAAGACGGTGTATACGCCCCTGGCGCAGTTTGCCTCCCACAGCTTCAAGCAGCCCGTACCCTACGGCAATACGCTGATCATGAGTCCGTGGAATTACCCCTTCCTGCTGACCATCGATCCTCTGGCAGACGCTATTGCCGCAGGAAACACGGCCATCGTCAAGCCCAGCGCCTATTCCCCGGCCACCAGCGCCATTGTGGCGAAGATCATCGCTGAGTGCTTCCCGCAGGAATATGTGGCTGTGGTGACCGGCGGCCGGGCGGAGAACGCCGCGCTGCTGGATCAGCCCTTCGACATGGTGTTCTTCACCGGCAGCCAGGCTGTGGGCAAGGAGGTGCTGCGCCGCTGTGCGGAGCATCTGACCCCGGCGGTGCTGGAGCTGGGCGGCAAGAGCCCCTGCATCGTGGACGCCAGCGCGGACATCAGGCTGGCCGCCAAGCGCATTGTGTGGGGCAAGTTCCTGAACTGCGGACAGACCTGCGTGGCGCCGGACTACATTCTCTGCGAAGAATCGGTGAAGGACGCCTTTGTGGCCGAGGTCGTCAGGCAGGTGAAGAAGCAGTTCGGCGAGCAGCCGCTGAGCAATCCCGACTACGGCAAGATCATCAACGAAAAGCATTTCCAGAGGCTGTGCCATCTGATCGACCCGGCAAAGGTCGTCCTTGGCGGCGAGACGGATGTGCGCGCCTGCCGCATTGCCCCAACGGTAATGGATGGCGTTACCCGGGAGGATGCGGTCATGGGCGAGGAGATCTTCGGCCCCATCATGCCCATTCTGACCTTCGACAGCTTTGACGCTGTGATCGACGAGCTGAAGAGCCTGGACACCCCCCTTGCGCTGTACCTCTTCTCCCACGACAAGGAACACATCCGCCGCGTGCAGGAGGAACTCTCCTATGGCGGCGGCTGCATCAACGACGTGGTCATTCACCTGGCCACAAGCTCCATGGGCTTTGGCGGCGTGGGCGCCAGCGGCATGGGTTCTTATCATGGCAAGGCAGGCTTTGAGGCCTTCTCCCACACCAAATCCATCGTGGACAAAAAGACATGGATGGATCTGCCCATGCGCTATCAGCCCTTCAAGAGCAAGGTATACGAGGCGCTGTTGCATATTTTCCTGCGATAAGAAAGGATGACACCAATGAAAACCTTCAAGAAAATCATGATCCGCGTGCTGGCAATTCTGCTGGCGCTTGCTGTGGTGCTGGTCGGCACGGTGTATGCGCTGTGGCACAATGAGATCGCCACGGTGGCCAGCATGAAGCTCCTGCGGGAGCGCAACGATGCGCATCTGGACGGCGCGGTGTACACCATGCACGTCAAGGGCGATTTCTATCTGGATGACTTTGTGGCCCAGGGCGGCGTGAAGAACGACTCGGAGCTGATCGCCTTTGTGACGGAGAAGATCACCAAGGGGCTTCTGGACATCGGCATCAGCGATCCGGAAATCGGCTGTTCCTCCTTCACGGCGAAAACACCGGAGGGCGACGTACTCTTTGGCCGCAACTATGATTTTTCCAAGACCAACACCTGCATTGTCTTCACCGAAGCCAACGAGGGACGGCATGCGACGATCTCCTCCGTTGACCTGCAATTCCTGGGCATGGATGTAGACCAGAACGTGACCAGCCTGATGGACAAGATCACCTGCCTTGCGGCCACCTATGCGCCCCTGGACGGCATCAACGATGCGGGCGTGAGCTGCGGCATCTACATGACCTATCAGGGCGGCGAAACGACGGTGGCCACCAACCAGAACACCGACAAGCCGGACTTTACCTCCACCACGCTGCTGCGCCTGATCCTGGACTATGCCGACGATGTGGAGGAGGCGGTGGAGATCGCCTCCCGCTACGACCTGCATGATTCCGCCAAGACCTCCTACCACTACATGGTGGCGGACGCCAGCGGCCGCAGCGCCATTCTTGAATGGACCGCCGGCACCGACGCCACGGACAACGACGGCGGCAAGCGTGAACTGAAGGTCATCTACAACGATCAGGACGCTCACATCGGCGACATGGAAGCGGCCACGGACTATCAGGTCATCACCAACTTTGTCCTTCAGCCCGGCTACTATGCGGATTCCCCCGCCGAAGACCAGAAGGGTCTTGACCGCTACGAGCGGATCTACGAGGAGCTGAACCTCACCGGCGGCATTGTGGCAGACGAAGCTGCGGCGATGGACATCCTGGGCATTGTCGGCCGCCGCACCTGGAAGAATGACGACGGCAACGGCTGCACCGTGCACAGCGCCGTCTACAACCTGACGGACAGGACGATGATGTGGGTGCCCAATGAGAACTACGGTGATCCCGCGGCAGTGTACACCTTCAGCCTGGAACAGAGCCGATAATATGCACGTCTGTCACGGGCAGGCAAAGCCTGCGGAGTGGTCAACACGCTGCCCTTCGCCGTGGTGGCGGACATCACCTTCGCTGGCATGGGCACCATGAATAAGCAGCACCCGTACCACATACCGGTACGGGTGCTGCCTTGTTTCAGGGTGATTTACAGAAGCTCCTTGACCTTCTTGGCCACGTTCTTCATGTCCTCGGTGGGCTCAAAGCGAGCGACGATCTGCCCGTCCTTGCCGATGAGGAACTTGGTGAAGTTCCACTTCACCTCGCCGTTGTTCTTGTAGTCCTTGTCCATCTTCTTGGCAACGCCGCCCATCATCAGCCCCATGGGGCTCATGCCGAAGCCGCCGAACTTGGTGTTGTCCACCAGATAACGGAACAGCGGGATGGCCGTTTCGCCCCGCACGTCCGCCTTGGCGAACTGGGGGAAGGTGATGCCGAAGCGACCCGTGCAGAAGGTGTGGATCTCCTCGTCGCTGCCGGGAGCCTGCTGGCCGAACTGGTTGCAGGGAATGTCGATGATCTCGAAATCCTTGCCCTGCAATTCGTCGTACAGCTCCTGCAGGGGCTCGTACTGGGGCGTGAAGCCGCAGCCCGTGGCGGTGTTGACGATCAGCAGCACCTTGCCCTTGTAATCCGCCATGGAAACCTCGGTGCCGTCGGGTTTCATCAGCTTGAAATCATAAATGCTCATGGTTGACCTCCTTATTCTTTACAGGGATAGTTCGCACAGCCAGGCCTTCAGCTCGGCCTCGGTGGTGGCTTTGTTCAGCTCCTTGTGAGCCGCGATGCCAGGCAGGAGCTTCTCGATCTGCGCCCGGTTGGTAAAGCCGCCGCCACCGGAGGTGCAGAAGGGGATCACGCACTTGCCGGAAAAGTCGTGGGCTTCGATGAAGGTGTCGATCACGCTGGGCTCCCGACCCCACCAGATGGGGAAGCCGATGAACACCGCATCGTATGCCGACACGTCCACTTCATCAGCGGCCAGGGCGGGGCGGCAGTTCACATCCTGCATTTCCAGCGTGCTGCGGGACTGCTTGTTCCGCCAGTCCAGATCGGCAGCGGTGTAGGGCGTTTCGGGCTTGATCTCAAACAGATCCGCCTGAGCCGCGGCGGCCAGGGCTTCCGCAGCTGCGCGGGTCACGCCGCTGGCAGAGAAATAGGCGACAAGTACCTTCTTCATGATGTTTCCTCCTGACAGATGATTTATTCATGGTTTTCCTGATTCAAAATAGCCTCCACCTTTTCCCGCTGCTCGAACAATACGCAGCCGCCGGAATGCTCGCCGGTGAGCATCTCGTCGCTGCGCAGCGCCGTGAACAACCGGGACTTAAGTGCTTCCCGCAGGGAGGTTTCCTTCACATTGATATCCGAATAGGGCGAGAAGGGGCAGGGCTCCGCGCCGCCGTGGGAGTTGATGTGGAAGAACCCGCGCCCCGCTGCCAGGCAGCCGCCGGAGCTCTTTTCATCCCCCGGGAAGGAGACGAACAGCATGTCCTCATGCTCCATACGCAGGCTTTGCAGTTTCTCATCAAGGTATGCGCGTTCCTCATCCCCGGGCGCAAGATTCTGGCTGTCGTCGCCCACGGGGACGTATTCCACGTAGATGACGGCCTTGCAGCCGCGCTCGCGCAGGTCGTTCACGAATCCCTCGGAGGTCACCTCCCGCAGGTTTTCCCTGGTGACGGTGACGGATGCACCGTAGATCAGGCGGTTCTCCTGCATCCTGTCCATGGCGGTGATCAGCCGCTGGTACACGCCTGCGCCGCGCCGCTCGTCCGTCTTTTCCTGATGCCCCTCAATGCTGAAAATGGGGATCAGGTTCCGGTGCTTGTCAAACAGCCGGAGGTAGGTATCGTCGATCATGGTGCCGTTGGTGAAGATCGGGAACAGGATCTCCGGCACGCCGCCTGCCGCACGAATGATGTCCTCGCGGAGCATGGGTTCGCCGCCCGCCAGCAGGATGAAGCCAATGCCCAGTTCCCGGGCTTCCTGGAAGATGCGCAGCCATTCCTCGTCTGTGAGCTGCTTCACCGGGGCGGCGTCGCAGCAGGCATTGTTGTGCCGGGCATAGCAGCCGGCGCAATGCAGGTTGCAGCTGCTGGTGATGCTGGCAATGAGAAAGGGCGGGATGTGCTCGCCGCGCTCCTCATACATGGCGCGCCGCTTGGAGGCTTCCCGGCTGGCCATGCTGTATTTCAGCATGAAGGCGCTCTCCCGGGGATCCTTCAGGGTCGCCCGGAGGATGTTCTTCACGATGTTCTCCACGCCCCCGGTGAGGTACGCGGCCAGATCAAACTTCTCCATTTCGACAAAACTCCTGATTTGCTCTTTACTCTTATTTGCTTACCTGCTATAATTGTATGCATAAACGCTCCATTCGTCAATGACGCAGATTTATGTGACCAGATAAGAAAAAACTGATCTACGGAGGAATCGACATGTCATCCACCCACAACTGCCCCTGCACCCAGGCCTGCCCCCTGCAGCACGCCATGGAAATGATCGGCGGGAAATGGAAGATTTCCCTGCTCTGCTCCCTGATGGTGGACGGCTCCACCCGCTACAACGACCTGAAGCGCAAGATGAACGGCATCTCCAACACCATGCTGGCCAAGTCCCTCAAGGAAATGGAGGACGACGGCCTCGTCACCCGCACGGAGTACATGGAGGTGCCCATCCGGGTGGAGTATGCCATCACCGAGAAGGCCAAAGCGCTGGGGCCTATTCTGGTGCAGCTGGCACAATGGGCGGCGGGGATGTAAGGATCGGAGAAATCTCGTCTTCTTTACGCGCCCTGCCAATTCTGATATGATACAGATGAAAATATCCGACCATTCAGGAGGTATATATATGAGAAGTGCGATTTATGGCGCTGGTTCCCTGGGCACGGTGCTGGGCGCATACATCACAAAGAACGGCGGCGAGATCGACCTGATCAACCGCAACCGAGCCCATGTGGAGGCGCTGAACACTACGGGCGCGCACATCACCGGCACCGTGGACATGACCGTGCCGGTCAAGGCCATCACCCCCGACCAGATGAATGGCAAGTATGACGTCATTCTGCTTTTGACCAAGCAGCTGCAAAACGTTGAGGTCGTCACCATGCTCCGTGACTATCTGGCGGAGGACGGCGTGATCGTCACGCTGCAAAATGGCCTGCCGGAGCCCGGCATTGCGGAGATCGTGGGTGCAAAACGCACCATGGGCTGCGTGGTGGAGTGGGGCGCGACGCTGGAATCCCCCGGCGTTGTCCGCCTGACCAGTGCGCCGGACAGCCTGTCCTTCCACATGGGCCGCATGGAGGGCATTTCCGACACGCAGTACAACGCCGTGAAAGCCCTGCTGGAAAAGATGTGTCCCGTTCACGAAGAACCCAACCTGCTGGGTGCTCGCTGGT
>JAFTPN010000002.1 GCA_017463245.1 Clostridia bacterium | reverse complement strand
TGGACTCCCGCGAAGGGACTTCGTCCCTTTCGAAACCCATTCGGCGATGGCCGGGTGGGTTTTCTCTTTGCAGGGGTCACGGCGCGAATACGGTCGCGCCGCGACGCGGGGGAAGTAACTAAGGCTCCCCTTCGTAGGGGAGCTGTCCCGAAGGGACTGAGGGGTTGAGCCTCCCTTGTGTAAAGGGAGGTGGCAGCCGCTTGCGGCTGACGGAAGGAGTGGTTCTGCCACTTGTCTCAACGCCAAACAAATTCATGCACCCTGTAGGGGCGATCTGCGATCGCCCGCCCGTCCACATTCCAAATTCCGCATTCCGAATTCCGCATTCCGAATTTCCCCACAAGAAAAGCAGCTTGCTTTCGCAAGCTGCTTTTCGCCGCCTCAGGCTTCGGGATGCTTCGCCTTGTAGTCCTCAATGGCGGCGTGAATGGCCTGTTCCGCCAACAGGGAGCAGTGCATCTTCACCGGGGGCAGGCCGTCCAGGGCTTCCGCCACAGCCTTGTTGGTCAGCTTCAGGGCTTCCTCAATGGTCTTGCCCTTCACCATTTCCGTGGCCATGGAGCTGGTGGCAATGGCCGCGCCGCAGCCGAAGGTCTTGAACTTCACGTCAACGATGACGCCGTTCTCCACCTGGATGTCCATCTTCATGATGTCGCCGCACTTGGCGTTGCCCACGGTGCCGCTGCCGCTGGCGTTCTCGATCTCGCCCACGTTGCGGGGGTTAGAGAAATGATCCATGACTTTCTCGCTATACATAGGATGTTTCCTCCTCGATTACTCGTCGTCTTCTTCCACGTCGCCGTGGTCGTGATTGAAGGGGCAGGAGCTGTTCAGCGTCTGGTTGTAGAAGTTCAGGGGGCTCATGTCCCGCAGGTTCTTGATGATGCCCGGCAGCTTGTCCAGCACAAAGTCAACGTCTTCCTCGGTGGAATCGGTGCCCAGGGACAGGCGCAGGGAGCCGTGGGCGATCTCGTGGGGCAGGCCGATGGCCAGCAGCACGTGGCTGGGATCCAGGCTGCCGCTGGTGCAGGCAGAGCCGCTGGAACCCGCAATGCCCGCCAGGTCAAGGCGCAGCAGCAGGGCTTCGCCCTCGATGTAGCGCACGGACACATTCACGTTGTTGGGCAGGCGCTCGGTGGGGTGGCCGTTGAGCCGCACGTCGGGGATGTTCTTCAGGATGCCGTCGATCAGCTTGTCCCGCAGGGCGGTCATGCGCCGGGCGTTGGCTTCCAGGTTCTGCGTGGCGATCTCAATGGCCTTGCCCATGCCCACGATGCCCGCCAGGTTTTCCGTACCGGCGCGCTGGTTGCGCTCCTGAGCGCCGCCGTGCATGTACTGGCCAATCTTGACGCCCTTGCGGATGTACAGCGCGCCAATGCCCTTGGGGCCGTGGAACTTGTGGCCGCTCATGGACAGCATATCGATGTTCATGGCGTTCACATCCATCGGGATAGCGCCGATGGCCTGCACCGCGTCGGTATGGAAAAGGATGCCCTTTTCCTTGGCCAGCTTGCCGATCTCCGCAATGGGCTCCACGGTGCCGATTTCGTTGTTGGCAGCCATGATGGTGATCAGGATGGTCTTGTCGGTAATGGCCTTCTCCACATCCTCGATGCGCACGCGGCCATACTCGTCCACGGGCAGGTAAGTCACCTCGAAGCCCTGCTTCTCCAGCCACTGGCAGGTGTGCAGCACGGCGTGATGCTCGATGGAAGAAGTGATGATGTGGTTGCCCTTGTCCTTCTTCGCCATGGCAGCGCCCTTGATGGCCCAGTTGTCGCTCTCGGAGCCGCCGGCGGTGAAGTAGATCTCCTGGGGCAGGGCGCCGATGGCGGCAGCCACCTGCTTGCGGGCGGCGTCCACAGCACGGTGGGCATCGCGGCCGGTGGAGTGGATGCTGCTGGCATTGCCGAAGACCTGGGTGAAATAAGGCAGCATGGCCTCCAGCACCTCGGGGGAAACAGCGGTGGTGGCCGCATTGTCAAGATAAACCTTGTTCATGGTCATGACTCCTTTGTGTTACCGAATTGCTCTTGTTCGAGCATATCTTGCAGGGAAATGGATTGCAGCAGGTCGTTGATGCTGTTGGAGAGGTACTCCCACACGCGGCGGGTCTTGCATTGGCCAGAGCGGTGGCAGCAGCCCTCGTCACTCAGGCATTCGGAGATGCTCAGCGGGCCCTCCGTGGCGTCGATGATATCCCCCACGGTGATGGAACAAGGCTCCTTGGCCAGCTGATAGCCGCCCTGAGCGCCCCGCACGGTGGTCACCAGGCCAGCGCGGCGCAAATTGCCCAGCAGCTGTTCCAGGTAGTCCTCCGGCACGCCGATCTCCGCCACGCTCTTCAACGGCTGGGGGCCGTTGCCCGCGCGCTGCGCCAGATAAAACATGGCATACAGCCCATACTTGCCCTTGGTGGAAAGCTTCATCCAGCGCCTCCTTTCACAATCCCGACTAATTTTCTCGGAATTACCAAATGCATTCTATCATACCCGACTATTCTTGTCAACATTGCGGCGTAGTATACGCGAAAAAAATGTGATGGGTGGGGCAGTCGCCTCGCGTTCTCCCTCCGTCAGCCGCAAGCGGCTGCCACCTCCCTCCCGGAGGGAGGCTCTGTGCATCCCCTGCAAAACTGCATTCCAGCTGCATGTTTGGTATTGCAGCAGGGAAAACGGCCAAAAGGCTCCCTCCGGGAGGGAGCTGTCGCCGCAAGGCGACTGAGGGAGCCCGCGGCGCAGCATCTTCCGCCAACCAACAAGGAACGCTGCACCCGCAACCCACAGCTTTTTCCACAAGTTTCCTGCCATTTTACGATCCTGTTAAGTTTTTCATACTTTTTGCTGACGAAAACAAATTTCCTCCCAAATTGTGCATAAGAAGGCCGTGCCAATTTGCAAGTCTTGTGGTGAAAGTTTTTCTTGACACAATCCCTTGTGGAGGCAAGTTATCCACAGGTCGGTACTTTCGCCATCTGCCGTACCCCTTGAATTTTCTGCATTTTCGTGATATGATGAGTCAGCAGAAAACCTCAGCAGAAGTTTTCCACAAGCAGTTATCCACAGCACACGATGCACCGCAATCGTGGGCTTTTTTTCCCGGCGCCCTGCGGGGTGCAGCCGGATATACGCAAGCGGAAGGAAGATACGCATGGACATGAAGCAACTTTGGGACGGCGCATGTGAGCTGCTCAAGAGTGAGATCAACCCGGTCTCCTATAATACCTGGATTGAAACCAACCTCACCCCTGTGAAGCTGGAAAACGATGTGCTGACCCTGCGCATCGGCATCGATGCCATGAAAACCATGGTCAACAACCGCTACGCCCCCCTGATCTCCAACTGCCTCACCCAGGTTGCCGGTCACAAGATGTCCGTTACCATCCTTACCCGCAGCGAATTGGAGAATGATGAAGTCCGCGCCCAGGCGGCGGCTTCCAGCGGGCTGGCGGTGGGTTCGGTGCAATTGAACCCCAAGTACACCTTCGATACCTTTGTGGTAGGCAGCAACAACCGCTTTGCCCACGCTGCCTCCCTGGCCGTGGCCGAATCCCCTGCCGATGCCTACAATCCCCTGTTCATCCACGGCGGCGTGGGTCTGGGCAAGACCCACCTGATGCACGCCATCGGCCACTATGTGCAGCAGCAGTACCCGGAAAAGCGCCTGCTTTACATCACCAGCGAGAACTTCACCAACGAGCTGATCTCCGCCATCCAGCAGAACCGCAACACCGAGTTCCGCAACCGCTTCCGCAATGTGGATATCCTCATGGTGGACGATATCCAGTTCATCGCCGGGCGCGACAGCACCCAGGAGGAGTTCTTCCACACCTTCAACGCCCTGCACACCGCCGGCAAGCAGATCATCCTCACCAGCGACAAGCCGCCCCAGGAGATCGCCCGACTGGAGGAACGCCTTTCCAGCCGCTTTGCCTGGGGACTGATCGCCGACATCGCCCGCCCGGACATCGAGACCCGCATTGCTATCCTGCGGGAAAAAGCCCGGCAGGATCATGTGAACGTGGGCGACGATGTGCTGGAGATGATCGCCGCCAACGTGGACAGCAACATCCGCGAATTGGAGGGCAGCCTCACCCGCCTGGTGGCCTATTCCAACCTGGTGGGTCAGCCCATCACGGTGGAATTGTGCCAGGAAGCCCTGCGGGACGTGTTTGTGAAAAAGACCCGCGCCATCACCGTGGACGTGGTGATGCAGACCGTCAGCGACTACTACGGCATCACCGTGGCCGACCTGATCAGCGCCACCCGCCGCAGGGAGATCACCGTGCCCCGGCAGATCGCCATCTACCTCACCCGCGAGATGACCGCCATGAGCCTGCCTCAAATTGGCCAGGCCTTCGGCAACCGCGACCACTCCACCATTTTGCACTCCTGCAACACGGTGGCGGCCAACATCAAGAATTCCTCCAGCATGGCCAGCGTGGTGAACGACATCAAGAACCTCATCAAAGAGGGAAAATAAAGCAAGCAAAAAGCGCCTTCCGTGTGGAGGGCGCTTTTCACTTGTTTATTCACCTGTAGGGGCGAACTGTGTTCGCCCGTCAAGCTGCACTTTCTGCCTACTGGGCATGGATGCAACGCCGCGGGCGATCACAGATCGCCCCTACAATATGCACAGCAGCAGGAATGCTCGCTTCCCCTGTGGTGCTTATTTTGCGAAAAATGCAACCGCCACCGCGCCAGGCCCCGCGTGGGTTCCCACCACGCTGCCGATCACCGTCTGGGGCAGATGGTCAATGTTCCCCTCCCACAGGTGGGCGCTGTCCTGGATGTACTTTTGCAGCAGCGCATCGCTGATGCCGGTGTAGCCCAGCATCAGGGGCTTGGCGAAGTCCACGCCGCCTGCCTGCTCGATCTCCTTCACCAGCAGGTTGTTGCCCTGCTTGGAGCCGCGAGCCTTGCCCAGCATCTCAATGGCGCCCTCCCGGATGCAGATCACCGGCTTGATGTTCAACAGCCCGCCCGCAAAGGCCACCGTTTTGGAGATGCGCCCGCCGCGCTTGAGGTATTCCAGGGTGTCCAGCAGAGCGATGAGCCGCAGGTTCTCCCGCTCCTCCATCAGGCGCAGGGCGATATCCGCCGCGCTCATGCCCTGCTCCGCCAGGCGCAGACCCAGCTGTGCCAGGATGCCCGCACCCAGCGCCACGGAGTTGCTGTCCACCACAAAGACCTTGCCGGGGTACTCCGCCGCGGCAATGCAGGCACTCTGGCAGGTGCCGCTAAGCTTGGAGGACACGGTGATCACCACCGCCGTGTCGCCCGCCTCCACAATGGGGCGCAGCACCCGGTCGAAGGACGCAGGAGTGGCCTGGCTGGTGGTGGGCAGCACGTCGCTTTCGATCAGCTTCTCGTAGAATTCCCGGTGGGTGATGGTCACGCCATCGATATACTCCTGCTCGCCAAAGTGGATGGTCAGGGGCACGGTAACGAATTTGGCCGCCTCGCCTGCAGGCAGGTCAGCCGTGGAATCGATCACAATCTTTACGCTCATATGCTTCTCCTTATGCTTCAGTCTTTATCCGGAATGCCGTCCCGGCCAATGATCTCCAGGTTCCTGGCGATCCTCTCCAGGGCGGCAAAGTACACCAGGCGGTCGTTTTCCGTGAGGCCGCAGCCCGCGGCATCCACCGCCGCCTGCGCCTTGCGGCACACAAAGTCCGCCACCTGCTTGCCCTTGTCCGACAGGGTGAGCAGGGCGCGGTAGGCCGCACCGCTTTCCCTGATGATCAGCCCCTTGGCCTCCAATTCTCCCACCACGCGGGACACGGCGGCCTTGTCCCTGTCGCAGATCTCGCACAGCTGGGCGGCGGTCACGCCCAGGGGGTAGCGCTTCATGGCGGCCAGGTATTGGGCATAGGCGCCCTTGTAGCCCAGCTTCACCATCTCGTCCCGTTCGATTTTCTGAATGCCCCGCTCAATGCCGGAAATCAGCGTGGTAAACTGCTCATAGCGGCTGATCATGGTCAGGCTCCTTTCAAGTTGATAAATCAACGTCGCCATTGTAGCGCATATTTGTTGACTTGTCAACATCTGTTTTTTCTACTTGACAATCCTGAATACGCGCTGTATTATTGTTTATGTTATATAATTCAAGTTATGGAAAGAAGGATTCCCATGCCACCCAAACCGCGAATCACCCGTGAGATGATCCTCGACGCAGCCTACAACATCGCCCGGGAGCAGGGCGCCGAGCAGGTCAACGCCCGCACCATTGCCGCCCGCCTGGGCTGCTCCACCCAGCCGGTGCTGTACTACTTCGACCATGTGGACGATATCCGCCAGGAAGTGTACCGCATGGCCGATGCATTTCAAACGGCATGCCTGATGCATCTGCCCGAAGACGCAGACCCCATGCTGGCCATCGGGCTGAACTACATCCGCTTCGCCGCCCAGGAGAAGCACCTTTTCCGTCTGCTTTTTCAGTCGGACAGCTTTGCCGGGCAGAGCATCACAGCGCTGATCGACGCCCCGGAACTGATGCCCGTGCTGGCGATCTTCCAGCAGGAAGCCGGGCTAACGCTGGAACAGACAAAGGCCGTGTTCAAAACCCTGCTGATGCTGGTGCATGGCTGCGCCTCCATGCTGGCCAACAACACCATGGACTTTGATGAAAACGAGATCATTCCCATGCTGGAAACTGCCTTCACCGGCCTGATCACCGCAATGAAAATGGAGGAAATGCCCCAATGAAGAAGCTCTATGAAAAGAATGAAGTCAACTTTGCCCTGGTGTGGATCGGCCTGTATGTGGTGGTGATGAACATTGCCCTGCAATTCTGCGGCGGCTTTGACGACCTGGCCAGCAAAACCGTGCCGCAGCTGCTGGTGCCGGTGGTCTGCGTGGTAGCGCTGGCTGTGACTGCCACCGCCTGGATCATCCGCAACGGCCTGACGGAGAAATTCGGCCTGTGCCGCTTCAAGGACGATTGGAAAAGCTATTTGTGGTTCATCCCGCTGGTGATCATGTCCTGCACCAACCTGAAAAACGGTCTGGGGCTTACCGCCCCGCTGGCCGTGACCCTGCTGATGATGGTGAACAAGGCCGTTGCCGGATATGTGGAGGAGATCATCTTCCGTGGCTTCCTGTTCCGTGGCATGGCGAAGAACGGCCTGCGCAGCGCCATCATCGTTTCGGCGGTGACCTTCGGCGCGGGGCACATCGTCAACCTGGCCAACACCGCCGATATCGCGGGCGTGCTTTTGCAGGTGTGCTATGCTATCGTGATCGGCTTTCTGTACACCATCATCGTGTACAAGGGCGGCAGCCTGTGGCCGTGCATCCTGAGCCACATGTTCGTGAACGGCAGCAGCGTGTTTGCCCTGGGGCAGGGGGCGTTCAGCAATCTGGTGACCACCCTGTTCGGTCAGGCCACCGATGGGCTGATCCAGGTGTGCAGCGCGGTGCTGATCATCATCATTTCCGGCGGCTATGCGCTGTGGCTGTGGAAAAAGGCATAAAAACCGCGGGAGGAAGGCAGGTTGTCTTCCTCCCTTTTCTGTGATAAACTAATGCTTGTGTTCATGCACAAGGAGGTTCTTTCATGCCAATCACGGCTTATTGCAAAAAGTGCGCCAGGGACGTTGAGCCCGGCGAGCGCTGCCTCCATTGCGGCGGCAAGCTGGCCAAGTCTGCCATCCGCGTGGCCTGGTGTGCGGATCATGTTCCCCTGCGGGACTGGATGAGCTGGAACGCCGCCATGCGCATCCTGCTGCCCCTGGCAGGCATGGTGTTTCTGCTGGTGCTGCTGCTGGAGGCCATGGCCGGCGGCTTTCAGGCGGTGGACGACCTTTTGCGGGGCGGGCTGCTGTTTGCCCTGCTGGGGCTGCTGATCATCGTGGCGGCGGTGCTGCTGCTGGCCTTCATCCTGCAAGGAGAAGATTTGCAGGACTGCGTGGTGGACGGCCGGGGCATTCACATTCAGCAGTATCTCCCCCAGCCCACCGCCCTCAAGCTGCTCCTGCGGCTAAAGTCCCCCAGCCTCATGCAGCAGTACGACCCCGAAGAGGGCATCCTGCTCATCAGCCAGAAGGAGCTTTTGTGGAAGGACATCGCCCGGGTGCAGCTCTGGCCGGAAAAGACCCTGATCCTCTTCTACGCCCCCGCCTGGTGGATGCGCCTGGCGCTGCCCTGCACCCCCTTCACCTACGAGGACTGCTTCACCTTCATCCAGGAAAAGCTGGGCAAAAAGAAGGATGTAAAGCTCCCCGCCGAGCTGCTCCTGTCGCCCCAGCCCAAGCCGGAGAAGCCCAAAGCCAAGCCCGCGCCGGAGCAGGCCGAGCAGCTCTCCTTTGCAGATATCCCCACCCCGGAACCCGCCACCGAGCCGGAGAAGGAAGGGGACTTCGTGTCCCTGGAGGATGTGCTGAAGGAGATCCAAGAAAACGAAAAACAGGAATAAAAACGGAACCTCCGCTGCATTACGCCTGCGGAGGTTCCATTTTTGCATATTCGGCTTTGGTCATTTCAAATTCGATGATGTTCCAGGTCTCATCCCCCACCCGGCAGCTTTCCGGAGCGTCCTGCTCCACCAGCCGGAAGCCCGCCGCCTGGTAGCAGCGATAGGCAGGCAGATTGTTTTCAAACACACCCAGGGTGACCTTCTCCGCACCCAGAATGCCAAAGGCATACCGCAGCGCCAGGCGGATCATCCCCTTGCCGTAGCCCATGCCACGCTTGGCATCATCCACGATCACGAAGCCAAAGCGCATGGTCTGCTGGGCGGCATCGGTGTAGCGGAGAATCATGTGGCCCACCATCGCACCGTCATCCACGGCAGTCACGGGATAGAAATTGTCCGGCTCTGGGCAATCGCCGTTGCAGTCCACGTACTTGCGGTTCATGTCCGCAGCGGTGATGGGAAAGGTATCGTACCTGTCAGATGTCCAGCGGCGGAAGCTCACCTCATCCTTGCACCAGGAGATGATGGTTTCCGCATCGCTGCACTTGTAGGGTCGAAGCTTTAACATATGGCCTCCTGTCATTCAGCAGCAGCCATGAGGCGGTTCAGCGCATCCAGCGCCGCAGCCTGTTCGGCCTGCTTCTTGGAGCGACCAGCGCCGCGCCCCAGCTCCACGCCATAGCGGTACACCGCCGCCTGAAAAATGCGGTCATGGGGCGGCCCGTCCTGGGCGATGATGGCATAGTTGGGTGCATCGCCGCCATCCTTCTGCAAATGCTCCTGCAGGGCTCCCTTGCTGTCCTGCATGGGGCGGTGCACATCCTCCGGCTTCGGCCAGCAGGATTTCACAATGCGCCGCGCCTCCTCCATGCCGCCGTCCAGGTACACCGCCGCCAGAATGGCCTCCATGGCGTCGCACAGCACGCTGGGCTTGTCGCGGCCACCGGTCATTTCCTCGCCGCGATCCATCCGCAGCGCCTCGCCCACATGCAGGCTCCGCGCCACCTGGCTCAGCGCCGCCTCGCACACCAGCAGCGCCCGCAGGTGGGTCAAATTGCCCTCCTGGCTCTCCGGGTGGGACGCATAGAGCAGGTCGCTCATAATGTATTGCAGCACCGCATCGCCCAGAAACTCCAGGCGCTGGTTATCATTCTTCCCCATGGAAGGATGGGTCAGCGCCTGCGAGAGCAGGGCAGGGTTTTTGAACTGGTACCCCAGTGCATTCATCAAGTTTTGCATATGAACCTCCAACGCGCAGAACGGAAGAAATTCACAGAACGTCCTCGGTTCTACACATTAAACATGGAATTAGGAATTCGGAATGCGGAATTCGGAATTGAGCGTGTGGCACGGGCGGGCGATCGCAGATCGCCCCTACAGATGTGCATATCTGCAACAATCCCCGCGTCGCGGCGCAACCGTATTTGCGCCGTGACCCCTACTCGGAGACCACCCCGAACCGCCTCCCCCGGAAGGGATTCTTAAGGGTCGAAGACCCTTAAGCGGTGGGAGTCCAGAGGGAGGCAGCGCCTCCCTCTGGCGTCTCTTACTGGTGCTGCTCGATGTAGGCGACGACGTCACCGACGGTCTTGAGCTTCATGATCTGGTCGTCCTCGACCATGATGCCGTACTTGTCCTCCAGGTCCATGATCATGACCATGACGTTGGCGGAGTCGGCCTTCAGGTCTTCGATGAGGCGGGAATCGGCGGTAATGGCGGCTTCGTCCACCTTGAGCTGCTTAGCGATCATACTCTTCACGGCTTCGAAAATCATTGGTTGTTCCTCCTTATTATTCCTGAATAAATCTATTGCAGTCCCGGCAAGCCGGGGGAATGCCTTATTCCTGGGTGGCAGCGACGCCCTTTTCGATGACCTCCACCACGTGGCCGTCGGCCATCTTGATCACCTGGCCAATGGCGCAGGAGAAGGCGTGGGCATTGCTGGATCCGTGGGCTTTCACCACATTGCCCTGCACACCCAGCAGCGGCGCGCCGCCCACCTCGGTGTAGTCCATCATCTTCTTCACGCGGCGGAAGGCAGGCTTGGCGATGAGACCGGCGATCTTGCCGCGGGTATCGGCCATCATTTCCTTCTTGATGATGCCCATCAGCGTGCCGGCCACACCCTCCATGAACTTCATCACCACATTGCCGGTAAAGCCGTCGCACACCAGCACGTCGGCCTGGTCGGCGGTGATGTCGCGGGCCTCCACATTGCCGATGAAGTTGTAGGGTGCCTTCTCCATCAGGGGGAAGGTCTCCTTCACCAGGGCATTGCCCTTCTCGGACTCTGCGCCGATGTTGATCAGACCCACGCGGGGCTCCTTGATGCCCATCACGCCCTGCATGTAGGCAGAGCCCATCACGCCGAACTGCTGCAGGTATTCCGGCTTGCAGTCCACATTGGCGCCGCAGTCGATGAGCAGGAAGTGACCCTTGCCATTGGGCAGCAGGGGCGCCAGGGCAGGGCGCTCCACGCCGGGGATGCGACCCAGGCGGAACATGCCGCCCGCCAGCACAGCGCCGGTGGAGCCAGCGGACACAAAGCCGTCCACCTGCTTCTCCTTCAGCTGCAGCATACCGATCACGGTGGCGGAATTCTTCTTGCTGCGCACGCCCATCACGGGGCTTTCGTGATTGGTGATGACCTCCGGCGCATCCACCAGGGTGATGCGGCTGCGCACATCGTCGCAGTCCTTCAGCAGGGGTTCCACCTGCTTGAGGTCGCCTGCGAGGACGATCTCGATGTTGTTATAACGGCGAAGGGCCTCAATGGAACCCTCCACAGGAGCCTGGGGTGCAAAGTCGCCGCCCATGGCGTCCACAAAAATACGCATAGCTCATTCCTCCTTGCAAAAACAAAGAACCAATCTATTCTAACAAATCTTATGGAAGAATGCAAGCATTGTTCTCAAAGCAACCGATCAAGCTCCCGGTTCAGCATTTCCCGCATTTCCGCCAGGGTCTCATCATCGGGCAGGAAGGCCGCATTGTACATCTCCGCCGCGTCCAGCTTCCACACCGGGCCGGGCACGGGCGTATCCCCTGCCCTGCGTGGGAAGATGTGCCAATGCATATGCGCGCCCTTGCCCTGACCAAGCAGCTCGTAATTCAGCTTATCGGGCTTAAAGGCATTCCACACCGCCTCGGACACGGTGGCCATCTCCATCAGAAAGCGGCTGCGGAACTCCGGCTCCAGCTGGTGCAGCTCGGTGGCGTGCTGCTTGCACAGGAACAGCGTGTAGCCGGGGAAGCGCTGGTAGTCCCCCAGCACCACATAGCCCGTCTCCAATTCACGGACAAAATAACGGTTCTTCCCCTCGACAGTCAGCCCGATGCGGGCGCAGACCTGACAATCGTTCATATTGCTCACCTCGGAAGAGATTATAGCACAAATGCAAAAAAAGAGCGACTCTTTTCAGAATCGCTCTTGCGCACCTCCGACGGGATTCGAACCCGTGTTTCAGCCTTGAGAGGGCCGCGTCCTAGGCCTCTAGACAACGGAGGCATATGCGCTGGGGAACTAGGATTCGAACCTAGACAATACGAGTCAGAGTCGCAGGTGCTGCCGTTACACCATTCCCCATCGGCATATCGCAGTTTTCTTGACTGCGAGAGCTATTATAGCAAAGATGTCATACCTTGTCAAGCGGTTTTTTTGAAAAAGTTTTTCTTTTTCTATTATGGGATATTCCCCGGCGTTCCACCTCATCCGGCCTCCCGGCCACCTTCCCCTCAAGGGGAAGGCAAGGCGTATGCACTTGCACAAAGGCTTCCCCTCGAGGGGGAGCTGTCCCGAAGGGACTGATGAGGTGGAAAGCCGCGCATACGCACTTTCTCAAAAGGAAAAGCGCCCCGGAAAATCCGGAGCGCCTGATCATCAGAACTCGCAGTTCATAGGGGTTCTTGCATAGGGGATCACATCGCGGATGTTGTCCACGCCGGTGAGGTACATCAGCAGGCGCTCGAAGCCCATGCCGAAGCCCGCGTGGGTGCAGCCGCCAAAGCGGCGCAGGTTCAGGTACCAGTCCAGGGACTCCTTGGAGATGCCCAGCTCGTCCATGCGGGTGGTCAGCTTGTCGTAGCGGGTCTCGCGCTGGGAGCCGCCCATCAGCTCGCCGGAGCCAGGAACCAGCAGGTCAACAGCGGCCACGGTCTTGTCGTCGTCGTTCTGATACATGTAGAAGGCCTTGATCTCCTTGGGCCAGTTGTAGACGAACACCGGGCCGTGGAAGTATTCCTCGGTGAGGTACTTCTCATGCTCCTTGGCAGTGTCCTGGCCGTATTCGGGCTTGAACTGCCAGTCCTTGCCGGAATTCTTGAGGATGGTGATGGCCTCCTCGTGGGTGATGCGGGCGCACTTGCTGTCGGCCAGGGCGGTGAGTTTCTCCACCAGGCCGGACTTGCCCTTGCCGCCAGCGGCAAAGCTGTCCAGGAAGTCCAGTTCGTCCGGGCACTTCTCCAGCACAGTCTTCACCAGGAACTTCAGGAAGTCCTCCTCCACGTCCATCAGCTGATCCAGGTCGCAGAAGGCGATCTCCGGCTCGATCATCCAGAACTCGGCCGCGTGGGTCTTGGTGTTGGAGTTCTCGGCGCGGAAGGTGGGGCCAAAGGTGTAGATCTTGGAGAAGGCCATGGCGAAGGTCTCGCCCTCCAGCTGGCCGGTCACCGCCAGGGAGGTGGGCTTGCCGAAGAAGTCCTCGTCATACTTGCCAGCCTTTTCAGGGGGCAGGGTGGTAACGGTGAAGGTGTTGCCGGCGCCCTCGGCATCGTTGGAGGTGATCAGGGGCGTGTGCACATACACATAGCCGCGATCCTGGAAATAGGTGTGGATGGCCATGCTGGCCACGGAGCGCACGCGGAACACCGCCTGGAACAGACGGGTGCGGGGGCGCAGATAGGCGATCTCGCGCAGGAACTCGATGGAGTGGCGCTTGGGCTGCAGGGGATAATCCTCGGGGCAGTCGCCCTCCAGGATGATCTCGCTGGCCTGCACCTCGGGGGTGGTGGGATCCTTATAGGAAGGAACCACGGTGCCGATCACGGTGATGGCCGCGCCTACGCGCAGCGCCTGGATGTTCTCGAAGCCATTGATGTTATTGTCATACACCACCTGCGGATTCTTAAAGCAGGTGCCGTCGAAAAAGTCGATGAAGCCCATGTTCTTCTGCTTGCGGTGATTGCGGATCCAGCCCTGCAATTTCACCTGCTGCCCGTGCAGCTCTGCCAGACGCTCCTTCAGCTCCAGCGTGGTGGTCAGTTCCATGGTAATCCCTCCTGGAATAAAGATTTGATAATTATAGCACAAACCTCGCATTCTGGCAACGAAAAAACGAATTTGACCTTCTCCGGGCTGTCGATATGTCCAATTATGCATAAAGTTTTACATTTCTATGTCATTTCACCTTGACAGAAACCCCCATTTCCTATTACAATATCATAGAAAGACTGTATCTGTGGATTCTGGCCATTTTCCGGCCGGACGCGGAAGGAGGACGGGCGGAGCTTTCCGCCCAACAAAGCAATGAAACAACGCCTGATCGTATGCCTGGTCATCCTGATGACGGTGCTGCTGGGGGTGGCCAATGTGGCCAGCGCCGACCCCATCGATAATTACAACATCGCCATCGAGCTTAGCTCTGCCAAGCTGGCCGAACCCAAGGAGATCACCGTGTCCATCAAGGTGACCAACGTGGGCGAAACCGATATGCCCGGCCCCGTGACCCTGTATTACCCCAATGGCAAGCAGGTAACGGAGTTTGGCTCCCCCACGCTCACGGCTGGCTCCTCCAAGTCCTGGTCCGGCACCTGGAACGTGACCCAGACCCAGCTGGAAAGCGGCCGCCTCACCTTTAAGCTGAAGTATTCTATTTATAATGATGCGGGCGAGTTGATCAACAAGACCATCAACTTTGGCCGCGAGATCGAATACACCGGCGCGGTGACCAATGTGGAGATCAACCGCACCATCACGCCCTCCACCGCCCGCAAGGGTCAAGAGGTCTCCGTGACCTATGATGTGATCAACGCCGGCAATGTGGACATCACCGATGTGACCATCAAGGAGCATGCCAACATCTCCACCAAAAACGGCAAGATCGATTCTGTTCCCGCAGGCGAGAAGGCCAGCTATACCTTCACCGCCACCATGGGCACCAAGGATCTCACCAGCCAGGCCACCATTACCTATAAGGCCAATGGCAAAACCACCACCGACAAGAAGGCCGCCGCCACCATCAAGTATGGCGAGGTGAAGCTGGCCGCCACCCTCTCTGCCGACAAGAAGGGCGGCGCCATGGGCGACACCGTGAAGCTGACCCTGAAGCTCAAGAACTCCGGCACGGTGGACTTCCAGGATATCGTGGTGACCGATGCGGTGCTGGGCGAGGTATTCACCGGCCAGGCCGTTCCCGCCGGACAGACCGTGACCCTGGAAAAGGACGTGGCCATTGACCAGACGGTGGATTATCAGTTCACCGTGAAGGGCGCTGACGCCACCGGCTCTGCCGTGGAAACCGCCAGCGACCGCGTGACCGTGACCGCCGTTGACCCCAGCCAGGTGATCCTGCTGAACGTGGAAGCCACCGCCGATACCGAGGTGGTCTACACCCTGCCCGGCACGGTGAAGTTCAACGTGAAGGTCACCAACGCCAGCGCCATCGACGTGAAGGATGTCACCGTCACCGCCTCCGGCGTTACGCTGTACACCTTCCCCAGCATCCTGGCTGGCGAGACCCGCGAGTTCACCCGCGATGTGCATGTCTCCATGGCTGGTCAGTACCGGTTCGACGCCAGCGTGCGCAACCAGCTGAACGAGACCCAGACCTTCCAGAGCAACGTGATCCGCATCAGCCACGAGCTGCCCACCCCCGAACCCACCGAGGCGCCCATCGTGACCCCGCCCAAGCCCGTGTATGAAGAAGTTCCCACCACCGACGGCCTGCCCGAGTATGTGGCCACCGTGCAAAGCGTGCTGAACACGCTGTACTGGGTGTTCCTGGCTCTGGGCTCCGTGTGCCTACTGCTGCTGCTGGTGGGTGTGGTGCGCCGCATTCAGGCCAACATGCAGTCCGCCAAGGCGCAGGATCACCTGGAGCGCGGCTCCTACCGCGATTACACCCAGCCTGCCCCCAAGAGCAGCAAGAAGGCCGCCCGCAAGGAAGAGCCTGCCACCGAGAAATCTGCCGAGGACGACGAGCTGATGGCCGAGACCCTGCGCAAGCTCTACCCCGAAGAGAACAAGCCCGCTGACGCCGCCGTGACCGTGGAGGTGGAAGGCGAAGAGCCCGCCGCCGAGGCTGACGAGCCCGCCGATGAAACCGGCCGCCATCGCCGCAGCCAGCGCAATCCCGAATAACTGACTACCCCACTCCCCTTTCTTCCCTGCCGGGTCATCCGGCAGGGTCTTTTTATTGTGTCCATGATGCAAGCAGCAGAACCACTCCCTCAGTCAGCCGCAAGCGGCTGCCAGCTCCCTCGAGAGGGAGCCTCATCCCTTCCACGGCTAATCTGTTAATCAGCTGCTTGTTCCAGCCTGTAGTAATAAGCGCACGCCAAAGCCTCCCTCTCGAGGGAGGTGTCGCCGCAAGGCGACGGAGGGAGTGGTTCTGCCGCATTCCCCACACCCTCCACCGTGGCCTATCCGTTGCGATTTCTTGCCAAATCTGACGATTGCATTTCAGCCCCATTTGTGATATACCGGGAAGCGTAAACGTATGCCTGTATGCTATGTGTTTTGAAAGGAAGGAACGGGATCATGGCTCGTTCAACGGTAAAGGATTTCACCCAAGGCTCCCCGCTGAAGCTGATCCTCGGCTTTGCGGTGCCGCTGCTGTTTGGCCTGTTATGCCAGCAGCTGTATAACTTTGTAGATACGGCCATCGTGGGTCGCTTTCTGGGCTCCCACGCCCTGGCGGCGGTGGGCTCCACCGGCTGTGTCAATTTCCTGATCATCGGCTTCAGCATGGGTATGTGCTCCGGCTTTGCCATCCCCATCTCCCAGTCCTTCGGCGCCCAGGACGAAGTGGAGCTGCGCCGCTATGTGGCCAACGCTGCTTATGTGAGCGCGGCGCTGAGCATCGTGCTGGCGGCGGTCACCTCGCTCCTGTGCCCCAGCCTGCTGCGCCTTCTGAACACCCCGGAGGATATCATCCAGGACGCCAATGCCTACATCCAGCCCATTTTCATGGCGCTGCCTGTTACGGTGCTGTATAATATGTCCAGCGGCATCCTCCGTGCCCTGGGCGACAGCAAAACCCCCGTGTATTTCGTGGCAGCCGCCGCCATCATCAACGTGGTGCTGGACGTCGTGTTCATCCTGAATTTCAACATGGGCGTGCGGGGCGCGGCCATTGCCACCATCATCAGCCAGCTGTTCAGCGGCGTGGGCTGTCTGGTGGTGATGAAGACCCGCTTCCCCATCCTGAAGCTGAGCCAGGACGAAAAGCGCTTCCGTCCCTCCCACGCCAGGAACCTGGTGGGCATGGGCATCCCCATGGGACTGCAGTTTTCCATCACCGCCATCGGCTCTGTTGTGATCCAGACCGCCATCAATGGCCTGGGCACGGTGGCTGTGGCCGGTGTGGCCGCCGCCAGCAAGCTGTGCAACCTGTTCTATTGCGTCATCGATGCCCTGTCCAACACCATGGCCACCTTCTCCGGCCAGAATGTGGGCGCCCGCAAGGTGTACCGCATCCATCAGGGTCTGAAAACCGCCACCCTCCTGGGCGGGTGCTACTGCGTCATCGTGTTCCTGGCGGCCTGGCTGCTGGGTCCCAAGCTGCTCACGGTGTTCATCAGCGCCGCCGAGACCGATGTGCTTGCCCACGCGCAGCTGTACCTGATGTACAACACCGTCCCCTATTTCCTGCTGCTGATGGTGAACCTTTTCCGCTTCTCCATCCAGGGCATGGGCTTTACCCGCGCGGCCATGTTTGCCGGTGTGGCGGAGATGATCGCCCGCACGGCAGTGGCTGTGGGGCTGGTGCCCCTGCTGGGCTATGCCGGTGCCTGCTGCGCCAACCCCGTTGCCTGGCTGGCGGCTGACCTGTTTCTCTTCCCCTGCTACCTCTATGTGAGCAAGCGCCTGGCTCAGCGGCTGGGCTGCCCCTACAGAAAGGATGAACTCCATGCTGCGTAAGATCGCTTCCTTCACCATCAACCACGACCTGCTGACCCCCGGCATGTACGTTTCCCGCATCGACGGCGAGGATATCACCTACGATCTGCGGGTAAAGTATCCCAATCAGGGCGATTACCTGGCACAGCCCGCCATGCACACCCTGGAGCATCTGGTGGCCACCTTTGTGCGCAGCGGCGATATGTCCGACCAGGTGGTGTACTTTGGTCCCATGGGCTGCCGCACCGGGTTTTACCTCATCCTGCGCGACAGCGTGAGCAAGCAGGACGCCATCCGCCTGGTGCAGGAAGCCTTCGCCTTTGCCGCCGCTTTCGAGGGTGAGATCCCCGGCGCGAAGAAGATCGAGTGCGGCAACTACCTGGAGCATGACCTGGCCGGCGCCAAGGCCGAGGCTGCTGCCTATTGCCAGGTGCTGGCGGGCTGCACGCCGGAAACCATGGTCTATCCCGAATAAAGGAGCTGACCCATGAAGATCGTGATGCTGGGCGACCTGCACGGCAATCTCCCCGCCACCCTGGCCATGGCGAAGATGCTGGAGCAGATACAGCCCGATGAAATCTGGTTCCTGGGCGACGCGGTGGGCAAAGGCCCCAGCAATGCCGAAACCTGCGACTGGGTGCGCAGCCATTGTACCCTGTGCGTGGGCGGCAACTGGGATTACGGCATCGGCGGCAAGGAGTTCCCGGAGGACGGTTACTTCTGGAATCAGCTGGGCGAGGAGCGCATGCATTGGCTCAACACCCTGCCCCGGGAGCAGGAGGTGCTGCTCAGCGGCATCCGCTTCCGCCTGTTCCACGGCCGCCCCGTGACGCCCCTGATGCAGGTGCAGGACGACAAGGAGAAGCTGGGCCAGGCCTTCCACACCGAGAGAGGCGACTTTGGCGGCGTGATCTTCGCCGACAGCCACCGCCCCTTCTTCCGCTCGCTGCACGATGGCTACATCGTGAACACCGGCAGTGTTGGCAACAGCATGGGCGTCAACCGCGCCCACGCCCTGCTGGTGGAGGGCGAAAAGGACTCTGCCGAGCCCGCGCCGCTTATGTTCACCATCCTCGCTGTGCCCTACGATAACCAGGCCGCGGCGGACATTGCCCTGAGGGACGACGCCCTGCCCCACCGGGATGCCTATGTGAACGAGGTGCTCACCGGACGTTACAGCCGGTGATGGGAAATTTCAAGAAATCTGCTTGACAACCACACCCAAAACAGGTATACTGTTAGGGCTGTTGTGTAGCAATTCGGATGCAAGTCCGATTAACCAACTTTGTGAGGAGTGTTGACCATGTTCCGTACCTATCAGCCCAAGAAGCGTCAGCGCAGCAAGGTGCACGGCTTCCGTGCCCGTATGTCCACCAAGAACGGCCGCCGCGTGCTGGCTGCCCGTCGTCGTCGTGGCCGCAAGGAACTGACTGTGTAAGTTAGTCCCCTGCCCTGAGCCTTGTGGATGAAGCCCGCCCCTAAGCGCGTTTCGCGCCGTGAGGCGGGCTTTTCCTCATATTCCGGCAAGTTGGCCGCGCCCGGTGGGTGGCGGCCTAATGCCATGCCAACGGATTTTTCTCGCACGGTGTGAGAGGATGATGTCAACCATGGAAAGACGTTATCGGCTGCAAAAAAACAAGGCGTTCCAGTACGTGTATCACCGCGGAAAGAGCGTCGCCTGTCGGGATCTGGTCATGCTCTATGCCAAGGGCAGAGGGCTGCAGGTCGGTTTTTCCGTCAGCAAAAAGGTGGGCAATGCTGTGACCCGCAACCTGGTCAAGCGCCGCCTGCGCGAATGCTTCCGGCCCCATCTGGGGGATGTGAAAAACGGCCTTTACGTCATCGTAGCCAGGCCTTCAGCCGCCAATGCCACCTTCCAGTCCCTGCAAAAGGACGTAGCCTACCTGCTGAAAAAGCAGGCAGCCTTTAAGGAAGGGAATCGCGCGTGATGAAACGCTTTCTGCTCTGGTGCATCAATTTCTACCGTCGCTACATCAGCCCCAACAAAAGGAACGGCCCCTGCTGCCGCTACATTCCATCCTGCTCGAAGTATGCCGTCACGGCCATCGAGCGCTATGGTGCATGGAAGGGCGGCTGGATGGCGCTGTGGCGCGTTTTGCGCTGCAATCCCTTTTCCAAGGGCGGTTACGACCCCGTGCCCGAAGATCCCAACGTTATCCTAAGGAGGGAATAACCCGAAATGAACGAGTTCCTCAAAGGTATCCTGGACGGTATCAACTCCCTGCTGGGCAACTACGGCTGGTCCATCATCGTGTTCACGCTGCTGATCAAGCTGGTGCTCATGCCCTTCGACTACAAGAGCCGCGTAGGTATGCGCAAAACCACCAAGATCCAGCCCCAGGTCGCCGCGCTGCAGAAGAAGTATGCCAACGACAAGGACAAGCTGAACACCAAGATGGCCGAGCTGTACAAGAAGGAGGGCGTGAACCCCCTATCCTCCTGCCTGCCCATGCTGCTCACCTTCCCCATCCTCATTGCCATGTTCAACGCCATGCGCATGGTGTCCAACGAGCACCTGGTGCAGCAGGCCTTCGACATCCTGCTGGGCAACGAGCCCGTGCTGGAAAACTGGCTGTGGATCAAGAACCTCTGGATGCCCGACAGCCCCTTTGCCGCTGCCTGGCCTGACCTGAACAGCCTGAGCCTGATCCCTGCCGACATCTGGCAGAAGGCGCTCACCGCCCTGCCCGCCGAGACTGTGGACGCCCTCTCCGGCGCTGTGCAGTCCGCCACTGGCACCGTAGTCTCCTACGAGGCCTTCGGCACCAATGCCAAGGCCACCATCGAAGCCATTTACAACACCATGGCCGCCATGCCCACCTATGTGGATCAGGTGTCCACCCTGCCCGGCTTTAACTTCAACCTGATCATCACCACCGTGAGCGTGATGAAGAACTTCAACGGTTGGTTCCTGCTGCCCCTGCTGTCTGCCGGCAGCCAGTATCTGATGACCGCCATGCAGCCCTCCCAGGCCTCCGGCGATGCTCAGCAGAACTCCACCAACAATTTCATGAAGTGGTTCTTCCCCCTGTTCACCCTGTACCTGTGCTTTAGCTACACCGCTGCCTTCGCCCTGTACTGGGTGGCCAGCAACCTCATCGCCATGGTGCAGAACTGGGGCATCAACAAGTATCTGGATGCCAAGGAAAAGAAGGCCGCCAACGCCGTGGCCGTGGAAGGCAAAGTGAAATAATCTGCCGACATATATTGGAGGAATAGAGCAAATGAAGACCTACGAATCTTCTGCCAAGACCATTGAAGAAGCTATTTCCGCCGGTCTGGAAGCCCTGGGCGCTTCCATCAGCGATGTGACTGTGGACATCATCGACGAGGGCAGCAAGGGTCTCTTCGGCCTGTTCGGCTCCCGCCTGGCCAAGGTTCGCCTCACCGTGAAGGAGCAGGAGGAAGACCTGCTGGCCTCCCTCACCGAGGAAAAGCCCGCCAAGAAGCCTGCCAGGAAGCCCGC